>JAUZRX010000021.1 GCA_030949985.1 Acidobacteriota bacterium | reverse complement strand
AAGGAGCGTTCCGACGAAGATCCGCGGCCCTCTCCGCTCGTCTCGCGGGAACCCCGTCTGACGACCGCTTACAGCCGCTCCACCTCCGGCGCCGCATGGCGGCCGGGGGACCGTCGATCACCGCGCCATCAGCAACACCCGAATCGTTCCCTTGCCAGTCTCGAGGGGCTCGAGCGCCTTGCCGACGATCGTTCCGGGGACGACTTCGAGCGCCCGCATCGCGTGGCCCGCCGTCGGCGAACTGACCAGCAGGTCGCCCGGGACGATCGCCCCGTATCCCGCGTCGACCCGTACCGAGGCGAATCCCGTCCCCAGCACGAGAACCTCGCCCGCGCCGTCTGCTCCCGCGGCGGCGATGCCGACGATCCCCGGATCCCCCATCGACGCGGCGACACGAAGCCCGCCCGCACGCCGCGGATCGAGCGCCAGCAGCATGCCCGCCTCGACCGCCCCCGAAACCGGCATCGGCACCGCCCCGGGAGGCACTGCGGAAGCCGCAGCCGCCGGCTCCCTCGCAACCTCCGCGACAACCAGGCCGACGGACGTTCGCCGCACCGGCGCCGCGAAACCGGGCGCCGGCGGGTTTTCGGCAGCGGCAGCCTCCGCCGCCGCGGGCTCGGCCCCCTCCGCAGGCGCGGCAAGCGGCTCCGGGGCGGAAATCCCATCGGTCGCCGGGTCGAACTCGTGGATCGCCGCGACCAGCGCCTGCGCCCGGGAGAGATCGAGCGCTCCGGCACGGTCCGGAAACGCCGCCGCCGTCATCGAACGGAACCGCTCGAGCGGCGTGTACGAGGCCAGTTCCGGCTGCTGGGCGACCAGCGCGCGGTAACCGGCCATCGACGGGATGGGAGCCTCCTCGCCGTCTCCCTTCGGCTGGACCACGGGGATCTCCTCGAAGCCGATCCGCAGACCGTGAACGATGTAGTCGAACGCGATCTCCGTGCACGAAGAATCGTCGCTGCCGACTTCGAGCACCTCCGTGCCGACGGACGTGGCGTGCAGGACGCAGGAGCGCCCGCGTGGAGTGAGCTGGACCGTCAGCCCCACGTCGGGATTGGTCACCCAGGAGAAGGTCTCGTCGAGTGGAATCCGGACTTTACCGGCGACCAGCCGCGCGCTGCCGCGGATGTACGTCCCCGCCTCGTTCCCCTCGAGGGAGGTGTAGACGATCTTCCGCTTCGGGTCGTGGGGGTGGTTCTGGACGAAGTTCTTCGCACCGTTGCCGAGGGTCGATGACGTCCCGATGCCTGCCTGCAGATACACACCGGAATCGAGATCGTCGAAGGAGCCACCCATCCCGTCGCCATAGGCCCGGATTCCACGGTGGCCGACGCCCACATACGCGTAACCACTGCCATCACTGTCCTTGAAGTAGCCTCCAGCCAGGATTCCATACGCCTCGATTCCAGTGTCGCCCGTTCCCACGTTCGCGTAACCGCTGTCGTCAATATCCTGGAAGTAGCCTCCAGCCATGTTTCCGTACGCCTCGATTCCAGTGTCGCCCGTTCCCACGTTCGCGTAACCGCTGCCGTCGCTGTCTTCGAAAAAGCCGCCCGCCTGGGTGCCCCACCCGTGGATTCCACGGTTGCCGACGCCGACGTCCGCCTGGCCGCTCCCGTCACTGTCCCAGAAGCGCCCCCCCACGCTCGTTCCCGAAGCGTCGATGCCCCGGTTGGCGATCGCGACCGAAGCCTCTCCCGACTGGTCGGTGTCCTTGAAATAGCCACCCGCCAACGCACCATAGGATTCGACTCCCCGGCTCCCGATCCCGACATACGAGTACCCGCTGCCGTCGGCGTCACGAAACCACCCGCCGGCCGTGTCGCCGGCCCCCTCGACGCCCACGTCGCCCTGGCCGGTCGCGTCGAGGACCAGCTTGCCCGCCTTGGTCTGGGGGGAAGCCGAGGTATCGAGAAAATCACCCACCGGACGACCGGCCAGCCGGCCCGCGTTGAGCGCCCAGCCGGCCGCGGCCACGGGAATCCGCGGCGCGAGCGTCTCAGCGCCTACCTGCACCTCGAGCCACACGTTCCCGTAGTCGCCGAACACCTGCGAGAGCGTCGTGTACGTCCCGGGGCCCGAGCCGTCGAGCACCTGCCCCGTGCCGAGCTGGACGCTGAACAGACCGCCCGACACCGTCACAGCCTGCGCATCCACCGCCAGATGCCGGTCGACCAGGATCTCGTCGCCGGCGACATCCGCACTCCAGAAGCGGAACACCATGTCATGGTCCCCGTCGAGAGGAGTGTCGGCGGCGTCCCGCAGGACGCCCTGGTAGTGCATCCGGTCCGGCGGACTCGCCGCCCATGCCGTACCGGCTGCAAAAAGCCCCAGAGTCAGAATCACGATGGCAGGAATCTTCACGGCAGGCTTGGATCGCATCATCACGGCAGCTCCTTTCATCACGGACAGGCGAGCCCGCCGCGGGGGGCCCCGCCGCTGTCGCTGCCCTTCGTTCCTTCTTCATCCAGGCGGTTTTCCGCCGTGACCAGATAGAAAAAACCTCCCCCCGACCCCGGCACGTCCGGATCCGTCGTCGTCGCTTCGGGCAGGTCCTGTCGCCAACAGGTCCCGTATCCGCCTCCCGAAAGAGCGGCGAGCGCATCGCGATACACGTTGTACACGCCCACCGACTTCTCCGCGTCCCACACCAGCGTCGTGCTGTCTGTCAGGCGCAGACCCGGCACCTCGCCGGGTGGCGGATACGCTCCCGCGAACGAGCCGTCGACCCGGAACGACGACGACACCAGCCCCGCCCGCACGGCCGCTTCCCCGAAACTGTCGAGGGAAATCCGGAAGCCCGCGGAACTCGCCGTCACCCCGTCGTCCGGACGACCGCCCAGGTTGACCACGTGCTCCTCGAGCCGGTAACTCGCGCTCTGCTGCGCCAAAACGGAAGGGACCGCCAGGAAAAGAAAGAAAAAAGCTGCAACGACCACACGCATGACGCCTCCCGGGCAAGGGGCGGGGATGCCATCTGGCTGATCATCCCCACGGGCGACTAACAAGCATCTCCCTGTTAGTTACGTCGCTTCCGGCCGCCACGCAAATCCGCTGCCGCAAGCGCGCCCCGATCTCCTGGCCGAGTACCCGGCACCTCCACCTCCTGCAAGGCACTCACGAAACAAGGTCGCTGAAACCGGCGGGGTGTTACACAGCAACGGCCGCCGGCAGGGTCAGGGTCCGAAGCCGCGACAGGGCGACCGCTATCCCCTACGCATCGATGCCTGCGCACGGGCTTCATGACAGCCGAGCGAGACTGGAGTCTCGGCTTCCTCCCCGATCCCGTGCCCCGCCCCCCGGCAAGGTCCTCCCGGAGTGAACAGCTCCGCCCGGCGAGGCGGCGGAGAGACCCGGCAACCTCCTCAGACGCGGGTATCCCTTCTCGAAACCTCCCTGACCGGCCGCCTGCCAGGAGCCGCCCGGGATCATCGACGGCCACCGCGATACAGGCATCGGGGTTGCCGAACCGCACGTCCTGGCCGCCAGAAGGAAACGCCGTTCCGGCCTTTCCTCGCTTCGCATCACGGCCCGCAGATGGCGGCACCGCGGGCTTTGCGGTGCCGCCACCTTCGACGGCGCTTCAGCATCGACCCTGAGCCTCGCCACCGCCGAGTGATCCCCAGGGGCCACACGGCGTGCCTGCGATGAGCGTCCGGTCCCCGCCGTGCACTCGGGGTGCGTCGCCCCCCGATACTCACGGCCAACTGCAAGCCTCCGACAGATCCTGGACGAAGCCACACGAACCGGCGTCGGGGCGCTCGGCCTGGGAGCTGTCGGTGCCATAGGATCCTTCGACCATGCCGTCGTCCGCGGCAATCACGAAAAAGAACGATTCCGCAAGGCCACTGAAGCTCGCCTCACCGCTCATGCCCACGCTGCACGACTCCCCGGTGTACGCGTAGTTCGCGACCTCGCGCAGCGGACCGTAATAGATGTTGTGGTCCACCGCGTTGCAGGCCGCAGAGTAGGACACCGTGAGCATCGAAGTGTCCGGATCATAGCCCGTGACTTTCAACAGTGGCATCCCGTTGCCGCAGCTCTCACCCGGGTTTGCCGGCGCTCCCGCCGGAAGCACCTCTCCGAAACGGCTGACGAAGGCATCGGAGGTCCCGCCGTTGTAAGTCTGATCGAACGCCCCCGACGTGGTGGGAAAGTCCGCCGAGCGTGTGTACCCCCCTACGTAACCTTCCCCGGCCGGATCGAGCACCACGGCGTAGGCCTGCTCCTCATCCGAGCCCCCCAGGTAACTGCCGAACTCCAGCATGGAAAGATCGGCAGAAAGAGTGGCCAGGAAGGCATCTGCCTTCCTGCTGCCGGGGGTGGCCCCGGCGTTGCACTGTCCGTCGGTGCCACAGCTTGCGTCCCCACCGTTCGCGGTGGTGGGAAAATCCGCAGAGATCGTCTCGCCCGCAACCACGATGCTCCCGTCCCCCCCCAGAGCCAGGCTGCGGATCGATTCATCGTTCGAGCCGCCGAGGTACGTCAGTGCTCTCGTGACGCTCAGATCGTACGAATAGACGGCCACGAAACCATCGGAGTGCGGCACGAGTGCCGGCCCCTCGGCGTCACAGGCCCCATCGGTGCCGCAGTCCTGATCGTAGGCCCCTTCGGTGGCCGGAAGGTTGTCTATGTAGGTCTGCCCGGCGCTGACCACCGAATCGCTGCCGACGATCTCCACAGCGTTGAAATAGGTTCGCGAACTCCCATTGCTCCCCCGGTTGTAACTCAGATAGGCCCGGCGGTCGGTCAAGTCCGCATCGAAGCGAGCCAGATAGCCCCTGGCCGTCGATTCCGCCGCATCCGCGATGAAGACGCTGCCATCGTGGCCCACCGCCACCCCGGCGACGGCATGGCCGCCGAGATAGGTCATCGCTTCGAGAGTGGACAGATCCGAAGAGATCCGGCCAGCGAATCCTTCGTAGGGACGGATACCGAACGAACCAGGCGGACAACACGCCGAGCGGTAGGCGCCCGGGGTGATCGGCAGGTCGGGGTTGTTCGTGCTACCGCCGAAGTAGATGCTCCCGTTGCCCAGGGCCATCGCGCGCGGGTGGTCATTGGGCGTGACGATCGCCGAGGCCACGAGAGTGGACAGGTCGGCGCTCAAGCGTGAGACGAAGCCGCCCCCCGCCATGTTCGAACCGTTATAAGTGTAGGCTCCGTCGGTCACCGGGAAGCCCCAGCCCGCCTTGCCCACGATCACCACCTCGTCCCCGTCGAGCGCCATCGCCCGCACCTGATCGCTGGATTCGGTGCCGAGAAAAGTCGAGGCGAGCACGGTGGACAGGTCGGTACTCATACGCGTCACGAAGCAGTCGGGAAAGTTGCTGGCGAGGGTCTCGTCATAGCCCATCACGATAGGAAAGTCCGGCGACTGGGTGGCCCCGGCGAGATAGATCGAATCCCCCGCATGGACCATCGCGTTGACGATGTCGTCGTCGTAGTTGCCCGGTGGACTGGGGTTCATGCCTCCGACGAAGGTGGAGCTGATCAAAGGATCGATCACCACCTCCAGGTCCGGCCGGTACTCACCGAGGGTGAAGCCATAGCCATCGTCCCCAAGGGTGTAGGCTACCTCCACAGACTCCCGCCGCCCCTCGATCTGCTGGTAGGCCACCGGGGCAGTGAAGAAAACCGCCCCCAGGCCGGTATGCAGCACCAACCGTCCCTCCGCATCCACAGCCAGTCCATGGACGCCTTCCACCGCGATGCGAATCCGCCTCGGATCCGCCCCGGGTGCCACCCGCAGCACCTTCTCGACGTTGCGACCACGAGCGAGGAGGGCAACGCGGATACCGGGAAAAAGCTCGCCCAGATCCACCTGCCGATAACTCGGCAGGCCCCGGTACCACTGTTCCGGATCCGGCCCCGTAAAGTGGCTGATCGGGATGTCAACCCTCTGCGCTCCCTGCGGCCTGGCTGGATTCCCACCCAGGAACACCTCCTTCAACGCCCAACCTCCGGCGCTCTCCGGCCCGGAAGCCCCGCCGGCGCGCGGCCCGCGAAGCGCATAGACCAGCTCTCCCGTATCAGTGACGAAGAGCGTGCCGGACGGCAGTCGGAGGTAGTAACGGACCGCCTCGTCGACCTGCCCATGGTTTTCGATGAAGGGAAGGTCTGCGGAAACCAGGGGCGACACTGCCGGAAAGCCCGCGGGAGACATCCCAGACACGGATACCCCCATGGCGCCGGGAAGCCACAGCGCGCCAATCAGACAGGATGTCAACAGGAAACGCGGAGTCAGGGTCATCTTTTCTCCAAAACCACCGTCTTCGGCGGTTCGACGAGGCATTTTGGCGCACCGACAACCCCGAAAGCATCACAGAAGAATCACGATTTCCGAACGGCTCGACCCCGCCCGGGAAGAAAGTGATGCATTGAATAGACATTCGAATTTACGGAGCTGCCGCCGGCACAGATCAAGAGATGGCCGGCAATCCACTCGCTCCGCCTCCTTCGACCCGACGATGGGACTGGTAAAGATGTGCCCCCCGGGTCGGGAGCTCCTTGTGAGCTTCCGTTGCTGCTCTTCCGCGACGGTGGCACCGCCGCGCTCCGGAAGCCGTGCCGGGGCCGGAGGTGAGCGTAGCGCACCCCGCCCGGCGGACGATGGTCGACGGAACACGGATCAGGCGAGCACGATCGCCCCACCCTCGAGGCGCACCACCACGTTGCCTCCGTGTTCGAGACGACCGAAGAGGATCTGCTCGGTCAACGGCTTCTTGATCGTCTCGTCGATCACCCGCGCCAGGGGCCGGGCCCCGAAGGCCGGGTCGTACCCCTTTTCCGCCAGGTGGGCTCGAGCCGGGTCGGTCAACTCGATGTTGACCTTGCGGTCTTTCAGTTGGCGCCGGAGTTCGTCGATGAACTTGTCGACGATGCGCCCCATGATTTCCGGAGTCAGGGGCTGGAAACCGACACGCGCATCGAGGCGGTTGCGGAACTCGGGGCTGAAGAGTCTTTCATAGGCCTGCTGATCGGCGCCGGCCGCCGTACCGCCGACGAAGCCCACCTGGCGCTGGGCCATCTCCCGCGCCCCCACGTTGGAACTCATCAGCAGGATCACCTGGCGAAAGTCGGCCTCCTTACCGTTGGTATCGGTCAGCGTGCCGTGATCCATGATCTGCAGCAGGATGTTGAACACTTCCGGGTGGGCCTTTTCCACCTCGTCGAGCAGCAGCACCGCGTGGGGCGACTGGGACACCGCCTCGGTGAGCAATCCGCCCCGGTCGTAGCCCACGTAGCCCGGAGGAGCACCCACCAGGCGCGAGACGCTGTGGCGCTCCATGTACTCGCTCATGTCGAAGCGCAAGAAGGCGATGCCCAATGCCTCGGCGAGCTGGCGCGCCAGCTCTGTCTTGCCCACACCCGTGGGACCGGTGAGCAGGAAGCTGCCGATAGGCTTCTCGGGCGAGCGCAACCCCGCCCGGGAGACCTTGATCGCCGCCACCAGAGTACCGATCGCCTCGTCCTGCCCGTAGATCACCGCCTTGAGCTGCTCTTCGAGATGCAACAGCCGCTCCCGGTCGCTGCCCCGAACCTTCTTCGGCGGTATCCGAGCCATGGCCGCCAGGGCCGCCTCGATCTCCCGGCTGCCCACCCGCTTGCCTCCCGCCAGGGAGACCTCCGCTCCCGCCTCGTCCATCAGGTCGATGGCCTTGTCGGGCAGCTTGTGATCCCGCAGGTGACGGGCCGCCAGCTCGGCGGCCTTGCTCAGGGCCGCGCGGGTGTAGGCCACGCCGTGGTGCTCTTCGTGGCGCTGCCTGAGACCCTGGAGAATCTTGACCGTCTCCTCGACGCTGGGCTCGTTGACCTCGATCTTCTGAAAACGCCGGGCCAGGGCGCGGTCCCGCTCGAAGTACTGGCGATACTCGCTCCAGGTCGTCGCCCCGATGCAGCGCAAGCGACCCGACTCGAGGGCCGGCTTGAGCAGGTTCGAAGCATCCACCGTACCCGTGCCCGTAGCCCCCGCACCCACCAACGTGTGAATCTCGTCGATGAAAAGAATCGCCCGTGGCCGCTCGGCAAGGGCCGCCAGCACGCCCTTCAGGCGCTCTTCGAAATCGCCCCGGTAGCGCGCGCCGGCCAGGGTCGCCCCCAGGTCGAGGCGATAGATGGTGGCGCCCTCGAGCTGGGCGGGCACCTCCCCCTGGGCGATCTTCAGCGCCAGCCCCTCCACCAGCGCGGTCTTGCCCACGCCGGGGTCGCCCACGTAGACCGGGTTGTTCTTCCGCCGCCGCTGCAAAACCCGCAGAGTGCGGGCGATCTCCCGGTCCCGGCCGATCAGGGGGTCGATGGCGCCCTGCCGGGCCAGTTCGGTCAACTCTGTGGTGAAGGCCTCGAGGGGATCTCCCGTGGGCCGCGGCCCCTCCTCCTCGCCGCCCGCCCCCACATGCCAGCCGAGCCCCGTCGGATCGATCTTCGACACCCCGTGGGCCAGGAATTGCACCACGTCCAGCTTGGTCACCCCGTGTTCTTCGAGCAGATACACCGCCCAGGAGTCCTCTTCGTCGTAGAGCGCCACCAGGGCGTTGACCGTGGTCACCTCGTCGAGACCCGCGCCCCGGGCGTGGGCGGTGGCCCGGGCCAACACCCGCCGCAGTCCGCGGGTGGGCAGGGGAGGCATCCGGCGCTCGCCTTCCTGGACCTCGACCTCCTCTGCCAGGTAGCGCTCGAGTTCCTTTTTCAGCCGTGTCACGTCCCCCCCGGCGTGGCGGACCGTACGGGCCACCTCCTCGTCCATCAGCAGGGCATGGAGCAGGTGTTCGGGGCCCGCAAAGCGATGGCCCCGTTCGCCGGCCTGGGCCAGGGCCACTGAAACGCAAATCTCGAGATCGGCAGAGAGCTTCATTCCGGCTCCATGGTGAGCTTGAGAGGAAAGCCTTCCTCGCGGGCGTGAACGGTGACCAGCTCGATCTTCGTCTCGGCCACGTCCCGAGTGTAGACCCCCGCCAGGCCCTTGCCCTTGCGGTGGACCTGGAGCATCACGTGGGTCGCCTCGGCGATGGACTTGTCGAAGTGCTCGACCAGCACATGCACCACGAAGTCCATGGTCGTGTAGTCGTCGTTGTGCAGCAGCACCTTCCACAGCCGCGGCCGGCGGGTGACCTGCCGGCTGCGGGTGGCCTGGTCTCCACCGGGACGATCCGTCGATCCGCCCATGGCGCCTATCCCTCGGTCAGTTCGGCCCGGGCTTCCGCCGCCGCCGGGCGCCCGGTCAGCAGCCGTCCCAGGGCCGCGGCGATGTCATCGAAAAACGTATAGAACAACGGCACCACCACCAGGGTCAAGGTCGTCGAAGAAAGCAGCCCGCCGACGAAGGTCTTGCCCAGGCTGGCGTAAGGGATGCCGACGAAATTCGCCTTGCCGAAGGCCATGGGCAACATGCCCATGATGGTCGTCAGGGCGGTCATCAGGATCGGTCGGAAACGCAGGCGACCCGCTTCGAGAATCGCCTGCTCCCGACCCATGCCCTGGCGGCGGAAGCGGCCGATCAGGTCCACCAGTACGATGCCGTTGTTGACCACCACCCCGGCCAGAAGAATCAGGCCGATGGCGGCCATCATGTCCAGCTTGGAGCTCGTGACCCACAGCAGCCAGAACACACCGATCCAGCTCAGCACGATCGACGGCATCACGGACAGGGGCAACAGAAAACTCTCGAAAAGAAAACCCATGATCAGGTAGATGAAGGCGAAAGACAGCAGGAGCGCCAGCATCATGTTGGAGTTTTCCTGCTTCTCCCAGCGTCGCGACGACCCCCAGCCCCACTCGTAGCCCCGGGGAAGAGCCAGGGAATCCATCACCTCCTGCACCTGGGCGCGCAGATCACCGACGTTCTCCCGGGTGGTGTTGAGCTTGATTCCCAGGGTCGTGCGGCGGTTCTTGCGCTGGATGTCACCGAAACCGCGGCTGATGGACAGCTCGGCCAGGGCATCGAGGGGAATGCGCCGGCCGGAAGCCGTGTGCAGGCGCAGGGCGGCCAGCTTGCCCACGCCCCGGCGATCTTCCTCCGGGTACTTGACGCTGATCTCGATCTCTTTCTCGCCGCTGCGGAAGCGGGGGAGCCGCTGCCCCCGCAGGGCCGCGGCCACGTTGCCCGAGACCACCTCGGGCTGCACGCCGTAGCGCAGCGCTTGCTCCCGGTTGATGCGGATGCGGACTTCCTCGAGGGCGTTCTCGAGGTCCGGCTCCACCGAGACCAGGCCTTCGAGACGGCGCAGGCGGCGCTCGGCTTCCTCGGCGATCCGGGCCAGGGTCGCCGTGTCCTCACCGTAGACCTCCACATTGATCGAGGCGTCGTTTCCCGAACCTCGTTGCCAGTTGACGTACATCTTCACGCCCGGTCGTTCGGGCACCACCGCCTTGAGCCCGGCAATCGCCTCCTCGACGGTGACGTCGCTTTCGCGGGTGTCCTTCAAAGTCACTCGCAGCATGCCCCGATTGTTCCAGAAACGTGTCTGCACGTGGCGGATCGCCAGGCGTTCCCGCTCCTTGGCGAAGAGTGCTTCGACCTCCCGGAACCAGCCGTCGGCCTGCTCGAGACCATAGCTGTTGGGCAGGTTGAAGAAGAAAGTGATCTGCCGGCCGCCCTGCTGGTGTCGGCCGCGCATGTCCACCTGGACCTGGCTCCAGGGCCACCAGGTCGCCCCCGCGGTGATCAGCACCACCACCAGGGCCAGGCCACGACGCTGGAGGGTCTGGCGCAGGGCGAAAAGGTAGAGGCGGTGCAGGGGCTCGACCAGGACCCGGTAGAGAGCCCCGACAGCCCGTTCCACCACGCTCTCCCGTCGAGAGGCCTCCTCCCGCACCAGGCGGGAGGCCGCCAGCGGGATGAACAGCAGGGCCACGAAGAGGGACGCGACGATCGCCACGAAGACCGGCAGGGAGAGCTTGGTGAGCATGAAGCGCATCATGCCCTCCCGGCTCATCAGCACCATCGGCAGGAATACCGCCACGGTGGTGATCGTCGCCATGGTCAGGGCCAGGGAGATCTCCGACGCTCCACGCAAGGCCGCCTCGCGTACGCTGAGCCCTTCACGGCGCAGACGGTCGATGTTCTCCACCACCACCACGGCGTTGTCCACCAGCATCCCGGTGCAGATGATCATCCCCATCATCGTGATCAGGTTGATACTCGCCCCGGCGAAATACATCACCACCAGCGCCGCCAACAGGCTGGTAGGAATGGCCAGCGTGATCAGCAGGGTCACCCGCAGGCGTCGCAGAAAAAGGTAGAGGATGATCAGGGCGAAGAAGGCGCCGATCAGACCCGTGTCCCGGAGCTGATCGATCGAGCCGCGAATCACCTCCCCCTGGTCGAAGAGGACATCGAAGCCGGCTCCGCCGGAGAGCTGGGGCTCGTCACGGAAAATCCGCTCCAGTTCTTCCCGCACCGCCCGACTGACCGCGACGGTGTTCGCCTCACTTTCCTTGTAGACCTCCACGATGGCCGCTTCCCGCCCGTCGAGGCGCGAACCCCGGTCCTTCTCCGGGTGGGCGTAGCGAACCCGGGCGATTTCCGAGAGCGTCAGGCCGTCGGCCCGAATCGGAATCCGGGCGATCTCGTCGGCACTGCGGAAGCGGGCCACCGAGCGCACCAGCAGCTTGTGTCCCCCGTCGTAGATCTCTCCCGAGGAGAGCGAAAAATTGGCCCGGCGCAAAGACGTCACCAGGTCGCGCATGGAGATGTTCTGGGCTTCCATCGCCTCCCGGTCGGGCTCGATGAAAATCTGCTTTTCTTCGACTCCCTCGAGATCCACCTGGGCCACACCCGCGACCCGCTCGAGGGGAGCGACGATGCGCCGGGTCAGCAGCCAGTGGGGGTCGTCGAGATCGTCGGGAAGCTTGACGCCGATGTTCATCACCGGCCGGCTGTTGGGGTTGTGGCGGCGGATGAACACCCGCTCGATGTCGTCGGGCCACTCGGTGGCTCGCAGGCGCTCGACCCGGTCGGCGACCTCGTTGTAGGTCTCCTCCATGTCGACCCAGTTCTCGAACTGCACCCAGCACATGGCCGAGTCGCCCGTCGCCCGGCAGGAGATCTCGTCCAGTCCGCGCACGGTGTAGAAGGCGTCTTCGAGGGGCCGGAGGATGCTCTCTTCGATTTCCGTGGGGTTGGCGCCGGGGTAGGGCACCCGCACCATCATGAAGGCCGGATCGAAGCCCGAAGGGGTGAGCTGCACGGGCAGCTTCAGCAAGGCCACCCCCCCCAGGAGCAACAACGCCAGCAGGAGCATCAGCACCGTCACGGGGCGGCTTATCGACAGACGCGGCAGCAGCGAAGAACTCACGAAAAGGCCTCCAGGTCCGCGAAATCAGCCCGCGGCCCGCTCCCAGTGTACCCATCCCGCTCCGATCCGGCCGGAGCGACGGACGGGCGGCTAGCGGGCCGAACGGGCGGACTCGAGGGCCGCGTAGGCGGTGGGAATCACCACCAGGGTCAGCACCGTACTCGACAGCAACCCGGCGATCACCGTCACGGCCATGGGCATGCGGATCTCCGCACCGTCTCCCAGGCCCAGGGCCATGGGCAACAGCCCCAGCACGGTGGTGGCGGTGGTCATCAGGATCGGGCGCAGGCGCACACTCCCCGCCCGCACCACCGCCTCCTCGAGCTCCTCTCCCCGGCCACGCAGGGTATTGACGTAGTCCACCAGCACGATGGCGTTGTTCACCACGATGCCCGCCAGCATGATCATGCCGAGGAAGACCACCACGGACAGCGGCACCGCCAGCAGCCCGAGAACCACCACCACGCCGAAGAGGGCCAGGGGCACCGTGATCATGATCAGCAGGGGGTGCAACATGGATTCGAACTGGATCGCCATCACCACGTAGACCAGGAAGATCGACAGGGCCAGGGCCATCCACAGCGAGCGGGTGCTGCGTTGCATCTCCTGCACCTGGCCCGCCAGCCGCCAGCTCGTGCCCTCGGGCCAGTCCAGGGCCGCCAGACGGCGACGGATCGCCTCGCTGGCCCCTCCCAGCCCCCCCTGCGCCAGGTTGGCGGACACCAGTGCCACTCGCCGCTGCCCCACCCGGCGGATATCGGCGGGCCCCGCCGCGATGCGAATGTCCGCCACGGCGGAAAGAGCGATGGGTACGGCATCACCCGGATTGACCACCAGGTTGCGGAGCTGGCGGACGGTGGCCCGGTCGCCTTCCTGGAGCCGTACCACCACGTCGATGCGCCGTTCTTGCTTGCGATACTCGGTGGCGCTGGACCCCTTGATCTTCGTCCGCACCAGGTCGGCCACTTCCCGCACGTCCAGGCCGAAGCGCACCAGGGCCTGCCGGTCGTAGGTGATCTGCACCTCGGGCGAACCCACCCGGGCGGTGGTCTTCACATCGGCGAGCTGGGGCAGGGCCTCCAGTTCCCGGCGCACCGAGTCGGCCAGCAGACGCAGCGTGTCCAGGTCGTAGGCCTCGATCTCCACCTCGACGGGAGTACGAAAAGTGAAGAGCACCGGGCGGGTGACCTTGGCCTCCAGGTCGGGAAGGTCGGCGAGCCGCTCGCGCAGATCCGCAATCACCGCCTCTTCCGCCCGGGCCGCGGAAAGCGACGAAGCGGCCACGTGCAGGGTCATCCGGGCGGTGTGCTCTCCCTCCTCCGGGGAGCTGTCTCCCTCTTCGGGATCGGCGCCCACCTTGAGCAGCACCCGGTCGACCCGGGGATCGCCCACCGCCCAATCCTCGACGGGGGTGATCGCCTCGAGAGTCTGCTCGACCGGCGTCCCCACGGGCAGGGTCACTTCCAGGGTGAACTCCCGCTGGTGCACCTCGGGCATCAGCTCCGAGTCCAGCCGTCCCACGCCCCATACGGTCGCCCCCAGGGCCAGCGCCGCCAGGGCCAGCACGGCCGGACGGTGGCGCAGGGAGGCGCGCAGCACCCGCGGGTAGAGCCTCTGCAGGCCGCCGAAGAGGAAATCGAAGAGGGCCAGGGCGGGCCAGAGCAGGATCTTCAGCACGCGGCCCACGCCCCGGCCCAGGCCCGAGACGACCAGGGCGCCCAGGGCGACGGCCCAGGCCAGCATCAGCCAGGCCCCTTCCACCGCCACCAGCAGCGGATCGGTGACCAGTCCGACCAGTGCGCCGCCCAGTCTTCCCGCCAGGCCTCCCGGCCCCCTCAGTCGCAGGGCGGCGTTGATCAGCACAGCCAGCGCCGCCGGCACGGCGAGCACCATCAGCACATCCCGAAAAGCGTTCGGCCAGGGCAGCGACAAACGTCCGCCGACCCGGACGAGCAGTAGGCCGAGCAAGGCCAGGGGCGGCAGGGCGCCGAGTCCGACAGCCACCCACCGCAGGCCGCCGCGGAGAGTGGGCGCCGACAGGGGCCCCAGGGAGCGGTAACGCAGGACCTCGCGGCCGCGCTCGAACAGACCGGCGACACGTACGCCCGAAGCCCTGTCTTCCTGCAGGCGAAACAGCCAGGCGCTCAGGGCGGGCACGAGGAAGACCGAGACCAGCAAGCTGGCCAGCAGGGCGAAGACCACCGTCAACGCCAGGTCGGTGAACACCTGTCCCGCCACGCCTTCCACGAAGACCATCGGAAAGAACACCGCCACGGTGGTCAGGGTCGAGGCCACCACCGCCGTACCCACCTCGGAGGTGCCGCGAATCACCGAACGGTGAATGCCGTCGCCTTCTTCCCGGCAGCGCGCGATGGACTCGACCACCACGATTCCCGAGTCCACCAGCATGCCGATACCCAGGGCCAGGCCGCCGAGCGACATGATGTTCAGTGATACGCCACCGAGGGACATCGGTGCGAAGGTGGCGGCCACCGAGACGGGAATCGCCAGGGCGATCACCCCTGTGATGTCCGCGCGCCTGAGAAAGAAGTAGAGCACGAACACCGCGAGCAGACCGCCGAGCAGGGCCGTGCTCTCCACCTCGCGCACCGAAGCCTCGATGAAGGTGCTGCGATCGGCCACCAGGTCGAGCTGCCAGCCCTCGGGGAGCCCGTCGCGCAGGCCCGGCTCACGGTCGCCGCCATCGAGGGCCGCGCGCACGGCGGCGGCCATCGCCACGATGTTGGCGTCGGCTTCCTTCTGGATTTCCAGCTCGATGGCCTCGCGGCGGTCGAGGCGCGTGATCACCTTCCGGTCCGCCCAGCCCGTGCGCACGGTACCCAGGTCCCCGAGACGGACCTCGCGTCCGCCCACCCGGGCCACCACCAGGTCGGCGATCTCCTCGAGGGAGAGAAACTCGCCGACCGTGCGCACCAGGTACTGGGTGTCCCCCTCCTTGATGTCGCCCCCGGCCAGGTTGACGTTCTCGGCCCGCAGGCGCTGGGCCACCTGTTGGATCGACAGACCCGTGCGGCGCAGGGCCTCTTCGGAGAGATCCACCGAGACCTGCTCTTCGAGACCGCCCAGTACCCGCACCGCCGCCACACCTTCGACCAGCTCCAGCCGGCGGCGCAGCTCCTGCTCGGCGAAGGTCCGTTGCCGCCGCAAACCGGCCGGGGTGTGGTCGTCCTCGCGCTCCGAACTGAGGGCCAGGCGGATCACCGGGTCGAGGGAAGGGTCGTAGCGCAGCAGCAGGGGCTTGGTGGCCTCCTCGGGCAGCAGCACCGTGTCCAGCCGCTCGGTGACCTCCTGCCAGGCCTGGCTCATGGAGGTCTCCCAGGTGAACTCCAGGGTCACGTCCGACAGGCCGGCGCGGGAGATGCTCGAGATGCGGGTCAGGCCCCCCACGACACCGAGCGCTTCTTCGAGGGGCCGGGTGAGGTTTTCCTCGACTTCCTGGGGCGCCGCGCCCTCGTACTGGGTGCGCACGGTCAGGGACGGATAGGAGATGTCCGGCATCAGCTCGAGGGGCAGCAGCCGGTAGCTGAAAAGCCCGAAGATCACCACCGCCAGGGTGACCATCAAAATCGCCACCGGGCGGTTGACCGTGACCTGGAAGAAATCCCCCCCGCCGGCCTCCGCTCCGCGCTTCGGGACGTTCACGGGGCGGCACCCTCCTCCGCGCGGGTGGCTTCCGGATCCGCATCCCCGGCCGGGAAGGGAATCGGCCGGCCCTGCTCGTCTTCGGCGACGACCTCCGAGCCGTCCTTGAGAGCCGATTGACCCACCAGGACGACCAGTTCCCCCGCCTCGAGCCCGGAGACCACCTCGGCCCGCAACTCGTCCTGGTAACCGATTTCGATGGCCCGGCGCCGGGCCTTGCCCGCCTCGACGACGAAGATGCCGGGCTGCTCGTCCTCGTAGACGATGGCTTTCTTGGGAATCACCACCACGTCCTCGTGACGGTCGAGAACCAGCCGCACGTTGGCGAACATCCCCGGGCGCAGGCGGGCCGACGTCCCCGGGTCCACGGTCACCCGCACCGTGCCGGACTGGCTGTCGACCACCGGCGCGATGCGCAGCACCCGGCCGGTGATCCGCGTTCCCGGCAAGGCCGGCGCGGAGAGCAGGGCCCTCTGGCCGACCCGGAGCTGGTCGAGATATTTCTCGGGCACAAAGACCGGCGCGACGATGGATGCCAGATCGACCAACCGGTAGACCGGGTCGTTCTGCCGCTTGAGCTGCCCGACCCGGATCATCCTCTCGGTGATCGTCCCGGTGATGGGGGAGACGATCCGCGTGCGCTCGAGTTCGAGAGCTTTCTGCCTCCAGTCGATTTCGGCCTGTTTGAGATCGAAACCCAGGCGGGTGAAGTCTTCCTCCGAGACCAGGTCCTGGCGGGCGAGCTGCTCGGAGCGGGCATAGTCCGCCCGCAGCCGCTCGAGCTGGGTGCGGGCCTTCTGCTCGGCCAGTTCGAGTTCCTCGTAGGCCAGGCGGGCCAGTTCCTGCCCGGCCTGGACCCGATCGCCCTCTTCCGCGAGAACCTCCACCACCACGCCGGTGGCCTGGCTGACCACCTCCACGCTCTCTTCGGCCTCGAGGGTCGAGGAGGCCTCGAGAAAAGCCTCCATGGTGTCGCGCCCCGCCGGGGCCAGGATCACCGGCACCCGGGCGGCCTGGCGCTTGCGGCCGGCCGGGCCGCGCCCGGGGCGTCCGCCCCCCATCCCCCGCCGGCCCCCTCCCGCACGCCGCTTGGATTCAGCCTGGGCCGAGGTCTTTCCCTGGGGGCCGTTCTCGCCCGAAGCCTTCCCCTGGCAGGCAGGAAGGGGCAGAAAAAAAGCGAAGGCGAGGAGGGACATCCAGACGCCCCTCCAGCCACGAACGGGACCGGTAGTCAGCACTTTCACGAGGGGCACGCCAGCCTCCTGGAACATCCCCGTACCGTCCGGGGACAAGCCGACATTACTCTACTCCGCGCCCTCGAACGCCGCCCACCGGTGGTTCGCCCCCCGCTACCGGTGGCACGGGGGGGGCGCGGAGGAGTAAGTTCGTAAGCGCTTGGTGGTGGAATCGAGGTGTGAGCAATGGGTTTAAAGCTGACCACAACCGCGGATTACGCTCTGCGAGCGATGATCCACATGGCCTTCCTCCCGGCCGAAGAGCCCGCCCTCAAGGACGCCGTCGCCAGGGCCTGCCATGTCCCGTCGAGCTTCATGGCCAAGATTCTTCGGCGCCTGGTGCGGGCCGGCCTCCTCTCTTCCACCCGCGGCGCCAAGGGCGGTTTCCGCCTGGCCCGCCCGGCGGGGGAGATCAGCGTGCTCGACGTGGTGACCGCCATCGAAGGGCCGCTGGCCGTCGCGCCCTGCTCTTCCTGCCCCTGCGATTGTCCCTGGTGCGGTGCCTGTCCCGCCGACGAAGTCTGGCGCGAAGCCCAGGCCAAGGTCGAGGAAGTGCTAAGGAGCCGGACCCTCGGGGACATGGTCGACAATCCTCGCCCCGGAACCAAGCACCTGGGCGAACGCATCTACGAGGTCTCCAACGGCGAGTGCAGGTGGGTCGGCAGCGGCCTGGCGCCAGCTCCCGCCGATGCCTTCTCCTGCCCGACGCCCAAGCCCCCGACCTCCAAATCCAGAAACGGCAAGTAGCCCGTCTCAGCCCGTGGCGCCCGGCGCGGCCCGGAGCTCCCGCCGCCAGCGGCGGGGCACGACCAGGCCAGAGAATCCGAGCAAGAGCAGACCACCGATCACGAAGCGGGCGAAGAACCACAAGGTCTGGACCTGCAGAGGATTCTCGGCGGCGCTCTTGTCCACCGGCAACAGGCTCAGCGCCGGATCTTCCCGGGGATGGACGATGCGCGGCTCGCCGACGAAGAGAACCCGTACGGTTCGACTGAGGGGATTGCCGTAAATCTCGGCCACGGGATCACCTGGGACATGGAGCGCCCGATTGATTGCGATGGTGGGAGTGTCGTAGGCAGCCATCATCAACACCTCCCGACCGGCGAAGCGATCGAGTGCACCGACAGCGAGGAAGATCAGCGCCGCTCCGCCGAATCCGACGACGAAGGTCAGCATGCGGAGATGGCCTTTGAATGTCTTCAACATGTTTCAGCTCCTGGGATGACTTTGGAAGAGGATCGCTTCGGCCTGGCGTGGGAGGACCCCGGTGGCCGGTCCGGCAGGGGGAACGGACGGGGGGCGGCACCGGGGCCCTCGCACACATGCCGGTCAGCGTGCGGCGGCAAACGCCAGGATGCGTACCTTCCAGGTGTCGTTGACGCGGGCCGCCGCCTTGCCGGGAATCTTGACGCCGTAGTCGGAGAGCTTGATCTCGAGAGGGACGAGCACCCTCAGCCAATCGCCCTTCTCGAGGCCCGCCTGCCTGGCCGCGGCCGCCGGAATGGGACGCACGTCCGCGGTGACTGAAACTTCACGCGATACACCGTGGAGGGTGAAGGTGCCGATGATCTCCCATTGCGTACCGGAAACTTGACGCGCGGAGCTGGAAACGAAAGAGATCACAGGATGACCCTTGGCGTCGAGCCACTTCTTCGAACGCAGGTGCTTGTCGCGCAAGTCGATGCCGGAACGCCGGGAAGCTACCGGAACCTCGGCCTCCACACGACCGGTACCCGCCTCGAGATCGGCGACGATCTGCCCGCTGAGCTTGTGGGTCGAGCCCAGAATGACCTCGAAGTCCGTGTTGGACTCGAAGGTGATGTTGGTTCTCTGGTCACTGATGCCGAACTTGTAGCTCTTCTCGGCCGCGGTCGTCACGCCCGGGGTCAGCGCGACGAGGGTGACCAGGAACAGTGCTTTCTTGACGATTCTCTTACCGGCGAAGGGGGAATTCGAAAGCATCGTGTCGATCTCCTGTTCTTTTTCGGCGAAAGTGCCGCTGGATGTTTCACGACCGGCGGTTCTGGATAGGGCCCGCGGCAGTCAGTGAGTGCGGCGAGACGGGTGTTCCTTACACGGTCCCTGGGAGATCGGGGAGCCGAGCGGGATAGAATGGCCGGGTCCGTGCTGAGCGCCGCGTACGGGCCCGGGTCTCCACGGGCCTTGGCAAACGCCCATTGGAGC
Organism: Acidobacteriota bacterium; assembly: GCA_030949985.1. Taxonomy (NCBI): domain Bacteria; kingdom Pseudomonadati; phylum Acidobacteriota; species Acidobacteriota bacterium. Next base: position 185,874 of record JAUZRX010000021.1, on the reverse strand, counting down.
GTTGTCGGGAATCATGCGGACCGACAGGGAAGCAGGACGATGAAGGACGAATCCATCGATACGCCCGATTTCGCGCGGCGCCTGAGGGCCGCAGACCGAGAAGCCTTTGAAGAAGTCGTCCGGCGCTACCTGCGGCAGGTGCACCGAACGGCTCGCGGCGCCGGTCTCGACTCCCGGCAGGCCTAGGATCTGACCCAGGCCACTTTCCTCACCTTCTTCGAAGCCGCCCCCCGCTTCGAGGGTCGCTCGACGGTGCGTACCTTTCTGCTGGGCATTCTCTACCGCAAGCTGCAGGAGGCTCGCCGCGGCTTCCACAAGGACCGGCGCCACGACGACATCGACGAGGTCATGGAACGACGTTTCGACGACAAGGGAGCCTGGCGCCAGCCGCCCCGCGCCGCAGATCGATCGCTCTACGACCGGGAAATCGTCGAACACACGGCCCGCTGCCTGGAGAAAGTCCCGCAGCGGCAGAAATTGGCCTTCCTGCTCCGGGAAGTGGAGGGACTTTCCACGCGCGAGACCTGTAACGCCCTCCAGGTCAGCGCCACTAACCTTGGTGTGATGCTCTACCGAGCCCGCAATCGCCTGCGGGAATGTCTCGAAAAGCAGGGCATTTTCGGAGCCACCTGATGCTGGACTGCCGCCACGTCACAACCATGATGGCCCAAGACGAAATCGAAGGTGCCCCGTGGCGCACGCGGCTGGCGGTTCGCATCCACCTGTTGCTCTGCCGCCACTGCCGCCAATACTCCCGTCAGCTCGCCGCCATCTCGTGGGCCGCCCGGCGGCTTGCCGGACGCCGGAGCGAAGACCTGGACGAACTGCAGCGCCGTATCCTCGACAAGCTCTGAAGCGCCGGGAAGGGCCGGCCCCGCACTGTCGACCGGCGCGTCTCAGTAGTTGATCACCAGGGACGCGGCGAAAATGGTGTCGGTATCGTCGAATTCGTAAAACACCGCCGGCGCCGTGGGATCGGCGGGATCGCTGAGCAGGATCATGACCGGGCTCTTGTCGTACTTGATGCTGTAGCCCACTTTCAGCGCGAGCTGCGAGGTCAAACTGGCGGTGACGCTGGCCTCGGCATTGACCCGAAGATCATCGGAATCGTCCATGTTCTGCAGCATTTCCAGCCTGGCGTCGAGGTGGGCGGTCGGACTGAGCTTGCGCGTATAGCCGATGAAGCCACGAACATTGATGTAGTCCGCACCATCGGGCAGGGTGCCGGAGACGTAACTCTCATCGACGTAGTTGGCACCCAGCTCGCCGCTGAGTTCCATGGTCGCGTCGCGGAAGATCAGGTAGCCCAACCCGCCACCGGCACTCACCCGGTTGTCGAGACCCGCGGGCTGGTTCCGCTCCCAGCCGCCCCCCGCGTACCAGAACAAACCGTCGCGGATCTGTCCGCGGTACTTGCCCTGCAACGCGTAATACTCGGCGTTGGTTTTCGAAATTTCGTCGACGAACAGGGTACCGCCCTCGTTGCGGGGAGTGCGGTCGGTCTGCTTGGCCTTCAAAAGCACCATGTCGAGGGTCAGCTCGCCGCCCGCGTAGGTCTTCTTGAAAGTGTCCTTGATCGAGAGCGTCGTGGTCTGGGAATTGCCTCCCGTGATCACCGCGGCGAACTCGGCCGTGTTGGTCCAGTCTTTCTCGGCGTCTTCGGCGCAGGCCGGGCCCGATCCCATGGCCAGTACGAACGACACGATCATGACCGCTAGCATCCGCTTCATCTTCACCTTCCTCGTTTCTGCGAACATCATCCGCAGCGCATCTTACCAGCAAGTGAGGCGGTCAGGTGAGCTGCCCCTGGCGCAGCAGGCGATTGAGCCGCCGAAAACGCGGATGACCGGCATCGCGCGCCCACTCGAAGCCCACCGACTCGTGGTTGGTCAACTGGGCGCCGGCCTGCTGCATCCGGTCGAGGGCGTGGCGGCGATACTCGGCTCCCCGGGAAGAGACGCACTCCCAACAAAGATGGACCTGGTGGCCGGATCGGAGCAGCTCGATGGTGGTCTGCATCACGCAGATATGCGCCTCGATCCCGGCCACTACGATCTGGCGCCGGGAAAGGTCGCCCCCCCCGAGCAGTTCGTCGACAGTCCGCTGGAAGCCGTCGTCGCCGCAACAGCCGAAACTCGTCTTGGCCAGGAAGCTCTTGGGGGTTTGCAGCGCGTCGAAGGTTTCACGGACAGCAGGGTGGGTCGGCCCCAGACCTTCGGGGTACTGCTCGGTGAGCAGCACGGGCACTTCGAAGATCTCCGCGATTTGCATCAACCGACGGGTCGCGGCGACGACCAGGTCCGGCCTTTCGATCATCTCCATCAGCTTGCCCTGGAGATCGATCACCAGCAGCAGGCTGCGGGAAGCGTCGAGCAGCTCGACCGGCATCTCAGGCGTCCTCCGAGCTTTCCGGAGAACGCGGCGCGATGTGCAGCCGACGCCGGTAGCCGCTGCCGGTGGAATAAGTACGAACGCCTTCCACCTCGGCCAGAGCCAGGTGGATCAGCCGGCGCTCGTAGGGCCCCATCGGGGGCATCTTGCGGGTCTTGCCCGTCCGGACGACCTCTTCCGCCGCGGCGCGGGCCTGTTCGAGCAGAACCTCTTCCTGCTTGGCCCGGTAGTCACCGGCATCGAAGGAAACGCGCCCGGGAATCCGTCCATCCCGGTGGAGAATGCGGTTGGCGAGATACTGGAAGCTCTCGAGCCCCTCGGCGTTTTCCTCGAGCAGCAGGGAGACATCACCGCCACTCATGCGCACCCGCAGACCCACACCGTTCTCCACGATCTCTTCCACGTAGAGCCTCAGGTCCAGACCCATGACCAGGCTGTTGACCAGCTTCTCGAGAATCTGGCGCACGTCGCTGACATCCGCGTCGGGAAGCAGGGGGGGCTGTTCGAATTCTTCCCCGTCTCTTTCTTCCCGCCGGGGACGGCGCTCCGTCCGGCCTCGACGCTCACGCCGGTAGCCCTCGTCACCGGACGGCTCCGGACGAGGCCGGGCTCCGGGCTGCTTCCAGGCCTCGATCTCGACCAGCGCAGATCCGGGCTCGGCCACTTCCCCCACGCCCGCCTTGCGGATCACCTCGTAGCCGAGATCCTGACGCGCCACACCGAAGTGACGACGCGCCGCGGCCACCGCCTCGGAGACATCCCTGCCTTCGAACCTGAGTCTCTCGTCGCTCATCGGAACCTCGCGTTTTCGATCGTCGTTCTCACTCCGTCGCCCGCTCGGCATGGCGGTTGATCAACACTTGCTGGCCGATACCCAGGACGTTGTTCACCAGCCAGTAGAGCACCAGGCCGCTGGGCAGTCGGAGGAAGAAGAAGGTGAACATGATGGGCATCATCAACATCATGCGCTGCTGGCTTTTCTGCTGAGGGTCCTCGGTCTTCGTCAGCGTCAGCAGTTGCTGGCCGAGCATGGTCACGCCCATGACCAGGGGAGTCACCAGGTAGGGATCCGGCGCTGAAAGGTCGTGAATCCAGCCAAAGAAGGGCGCTCCACGCAGCTCGGTGGCCGCGCTCAACACCGTGTACATGGCGTAGAGCACCGGCAACTGGAGGAGCATCGGCATGCAGCCCGTCAGCGAGGCCATCGGATTGACCCCTTCCCGGCTGTAGAGAGCCATCATCTCCTCATTCATCTTGCGCCGCGCTTCCATGTCCCTCTTGTCGCGGTACTTCTCCTTGATCTTCCTCACCTTCGGTTGCAGCTTGGCCATCTGCTGCTGGGTGCGGCGCATGTTGACCATCGACTTCTGGGTCAATGGATAGAAGATCACCTTAATGACGATGGTGATGATGATGATGGCCAGCCCCCAGTTGCCCACACCCCTCTCCAGCCAGGCCAGGGCGAAGTAGAGCGGCCGGGCCAGAAAGCCGAAAAAGCCCCAGTTCACCAGGCTGGTCAGATCGACACCGAGCCTCTTGTCGAGGGTCTTGAGAAGGTGATCTTCCTTCGGCCCGCCGAAGATCACGACCTCCCGGGCCCCCGTGGCCAGAGCCAGGTTCTGCTCTTCAGCGCTTTCTCCCAGACCGGTCAGATCATAGCGCCGCACCATCCCGACGCCCGGCTGCCGCGGAACCATCGCGACCGCGAAGTGCTGGGCGTCGAGAGCCAGCCAGCGGGGAGCCAGGGCAGCCGGCCAACTGATGTCGGCGTCGACCTTACCCGGGGAGTAGCGTTCGATACCCGATGTCAGCGCGGCGATCGCACGGCCCCGGTAGGCGTAACGATTCTTCTCGTCGCCCGGGTTCGCACGGGAGATCCCCGGACCCCAGCAAATCACGGCATCGTCGAGCGAACGCCCCTGCCGGCGTACGTCCCATTTCAACCACGCGAGGAAACCGCCGTCGTCGGGGATGTAGAGAGTCTTGTCCACCTCGAGTCCCGCCCCGTCGGCCCAGCGGAATGCCACGCGGCGGGTGCCCTCCGGCAGGCCGAAAGCCTCGCGCTCATCGTCATCCGCCGCCCCCTCCGAGACCTGGTACCAGGCTTCATTGATCGTCTTTTCGAGGTCCTTGTCGGATACCTCGACATAGAGGGGATCGTGGTCGAGAGCGCGGGCCTGGGGCGAGACCAGGTCCACGGGGCGACCGTCGGCAGACCCCGGAAGCTGCTCGTAGTCCAGCAGCTTCCAGGACAACAACCGCCCTCCGCGGGCGGAAAAGACGATCTGCCGGCTGCTGGTGAAGACTTCGACGTTGGCCTGGCCGGAGGTGCCTTCGATCTTTTCCCAACGGCCGGCATCAGCCACCGCGTCGGGATTTTTGTCGGCATCAGCCGCCGCAACTGGCTCCTGCCGCGAAGCGGCCGGATCAGCCGGCCCCTGATCCTGCGCCGCCGCGGCTCCTGCTTCCATCCCAGTGGGCGGCGGCAGGGTTCCGGGCTGGGGCCCGAACAGGTAGGCCCAGGCCATCATCACGGCAATGGACAGTCCCACAGCCGCCAGGGTACGAAACGTGGTCTCTCGATCCATTTTCAGCCCGAATACCTTCCGGAAGCCGGCCGATTCGCCGCCTTCGATGTCATCCGGCGGGGGGGCAGGTCGAGCCCCCCTGCGGTCAAGGGATGGCACCTGGCGATGCGCCATGCGGCCAGCGCGCCCCCCTTCAACACTCCCCACTCATCGATCGCCATCACGGCGTACTCGGAGCACGAGGGAAGAAAGCGGCAGTGAGATCCCAGCAGGGGCGAGACGAAGCGCTGGTAGGCACGGATGACTCCGGTGGCCAGGCGGCGCGGCAGCCTCACGGGGATTCTCCTGTCCGAACGTACGAGAGTCTCTTCTCGGCGCGGCCGACCAGGTTCAAGAAATCCTGTTCGAGCCTCCGGTAGGAGCGAAAAGGCGCCGATCGCCGCACGTTGACCACCAGGTCCCACGCGGGTAGCCGGTGGCGGTGATGGCGAAAGACTTCGCGTATCACCCGTCGCGCACGATTGCGACGAACCGCGGCGCCCACGCGGCGGGTCGCTGTGACACCCAGACGCGGTCCGCCCCGCTCCGTGGGCAGGACGAAGAGCACGATATGGCTCCCCGCCACCCTGACGCCACGGTCATAGACCTCCAGATACTCCCGCCTCTTCTTCAGACGAACCGACGCCGGAAAAGTCCGGCAGGCGGCTGCGTTCAGACAGCCAGCCGCTTGCGGCCCTTCGCCCGCCGACGCCGCAGAACGCGCCGTCCCCCGACGCTCTTCATCCGCGCGCGAAAACCGTGAGTCTTCTTTCTCTTGCGATTGTTGGGCTGGAAAGTTCTCTTCATTGCGCACCGCCTCGCACCTCGGCCGCGCTGGCACGCTCCAACGCCGCCGGTCGCTGTCGTGGCCCCACCCTCGCCGGGCCGCCGGCGCGCGCCAGCGCACCAGCCCACGACGTCCGCGGGACCTTTCCGAAACCGAGATAGCCTAGGGGCACCCTTGCCGGGTGTCAAACCACGACGCAAAGTCATTTCTGACTACAAGTCGAGTCCTGGAGGCCCCCCCGCCGCTTCCCAGTGGTGAGACCAAGCTCCAGAGCCCCAAGAAGATAGGAAACCTGTGGAAAATCCTCTTGTCTATCCCCTGACGAAGGTGTTACGGTCGGGCCGTTTTCAACCGTGGTGGGCAATGGCTCGGACAGGGCCCGGGCCACCGGAACGAACATCTCGACCAGGGCCGACAGGCCAGGGGAAAGCGGTGGGGCGTCTGCGGCGCAGAACGCACTTTTTTCGCCTTAAACCCCATAAAAACAAAGGGTTAGAAGAAGGATCCAGGATTCCACAACTGTGGAAAACCTGTGTGTATCATTCGCTGCGACACCGGTCAAGTTACGACGAAACAAGGGGGTAGAGGCTGTGGAAAACAACCCGCGTCAGGACCTTGCTCAGGGGGGAGCCTGGGAGAGAGTTCTCGAGGCCCTCAGGCCCCAGGTCAGCGCAACCATCTTCGACACATGGTTCCGTCCCACCCGCCTGCTCGACGCGGAAGGTGACCTGCTCCGGATCCAGGTGCCGAACACCATGTTCGCCGAATGGCTCCAGAGTCAATACCTGGAGACGATCCGGGCCACCCTGCCCAAGGTCGGGCTTCCATCCGCCGAACTTGTCTTCGTCGCGCGGGACGAGCCCTCTTCCCCTGACCGGGCGGACCGTCCCCCCAAGCCCGCGCCTTACCCCTCTCCGCGGCTCAATCCTCGCTACACCTTCGAAAACTTCGTCGTCAGCTCCTGCAACCAGTTCGCCCACGCCGCGGCCCTGGCCACCACCGACCAGCTCGGTGGCGCCTACAACCCCCTGTTCATCTACGGGGGCGTGGGACTGGGCAAGACTCACCTGATGCAGGCCATCGGCAACCGCTGGCTGCGCAAACAGCCCGGTATTCGCCTTTCCTACGTCACATCCGAGCAGTTCATCAACGAGCTGATCACCGCGATCCGCTTCGAAAAGACACCGGAGTTCAGGGCCCGTTACAGGTCGGTGGACGTCCTCCTGGTCGACGACATCCAGTTCATCGCCGGCAAGGAAAGCACCCAGGAAGAATTTTTCCACACCTTCAACGCCCTCTACGACGCCGGTCAGCAGATCGTCCTGGCGTCGGACGCCCCGCCGCGCTCGATTCCCAGCCTCGCCGAGCGCCTGCGCAGCCGTTTCGAGTGGGGCCTGATCGCGGACATCCAGCCTCCGGACCTGGAGACCAAGGTCGCCATCCTGAACAAGATCGCAGCCTCCAAGGGCTGGAGCCTCCAGCCCGAGGTGGCGCTCTACATCGCCGGACAGGTTCAGAGCAACATCCGCGAACTGGAAGGTTGCCTGACCACCCTCATCGCCTCGGCCTCGATTCAACGCCGCACGGCGGACCTGGCCTTCGCCCGGGAAGTCGTGCGCTCGATGGCCCCCCCCGAGGAAGAACCCGTCACCCTCGAAGAGATCCTCCGCGCGGTGGCCCGCCACTTCAACCTCCGGGTGGCCGATCTCAAATCGCGGACCAACGCCCGCCGCATCGCCTTCCCCAGACAAATCGCCATGTACCTGGGCAAGAAGCTGGCCCGGGAAAGCTACCCGGCCATCGGCCAGATCTTCGGCGGCAAGCATCACACCACCGTGATCCACGCGGTCCGCAAGATCGACCGCCTGCGGAGCGAGGACCCGGCCATCCACAGGACCCTGGCCGAACTGGAGGCCCGCCTGGGCTAGACGGAAGAGCGCTTACCGGGCTTTTTTCCACAACCGAGGATCCCAACCCTTGTGCAAAACCCCTGTCCCGCCCCCTGACCGACCCCGGTCGCACCCTATCCACCCCTGTGCTGAAAAGGGTCAACAGACAACCCTCTCCGCAACCCCCAGGACGACTTGAAGTTGCATCGTTTTCCACGCTTTCCACGCCCCTACGGCTACGACTGGAAAGAAATCATTCTTTCCTGATAGCCTTGTTCTTCCAGTTCCAACCACCGAGGTCATGACCATGCGAATCACCGTCGATCAGGCAACCTTCCTCAGGGAACTCTCCTTGCTGCAGGGCATCATCGAGAGAAAGGCGACCCTCCCCATCCTCTCCAACATTCTGCTCAGGGCGGGGGACGACGGTCGGTTGTTGATCACCGCCACCGACCTCGAGATCGGTTTCCGCTCCTCGGTTCCCGCCACCGTCGAGGCGCCCGGGCTGGCGACCGTCCACGCCCGGCGGCTCCACGACATCATCCGGCGTCTGCCCCAGGGAAACGTCGGGTTCCGCCTCGACGGTGGATCGCTCCACCTGACCTGCGAGCGGATCCACTACCGCCTGGCGACGCAGGACGCCGAACTCTTCCCGGCTCTGCGCGAGAAGGAAGGCCAGCCGACCGCGCAGATCGATGCCGCGCCCCTGGCGGAGATGATCAAGCGCGTGCTCTTTGCCATCACCGCCGACGATCCCCGCTACTACATCGGTGGCGCTCTGTGGGAGCTGGTCGAAGGGCAACTCACCATCGTCGGCACCGATGGCAACCGGATGGCCCTGTCCCGGCGCAGCATCCAGCAGACGGAGAGCGGCGATCACCGGCTGGTGGTGCCCCGGAAGGCGGTTGCCGAGCTGCATAAACTGGCGGCGGATCACGAAGGGGACGTGTTCATCTGGCACGAGGGCGCGAGCCTGTTCGCCAGGATGGGCGAACGGGAGCTGAGTACCAGCCTCCAGGAGCAGAAGTTCCCCGACTACAACAAGGTTCTTCCCACCTCCAATGACCGGGTCGTGGTCGTTTCGACTTCGGCGATCAAGAGTGCCATCGAACGCGTGGCGGTCCTGTCCCAGGAGCACAGCCACCTGGTGCGGCTCGATCTGCGGGAGAACCAGCTCGAGGTGTCCTCGTCCCATCAACAGCTTGGTGAGGCCCAGGAACAGCTCGAGGTGGCCTATAGCGGCGATGACTTTTCGATTGGCTTCAATGCCCAGTACCTGCTCGATTTCCTGGCGGTCTGCGGATCGGAGAAGATCGAGATCTCCCTCGGGCAGCCCATGGGGCAGAGCCTCTTCCGGCCTGTCCGCGACGAAGAGGATCACCGGGAAGATCTCTACGTGGTCATGCCGATGGCCCTGTCTTGAACCCGGATCATGCACGAGTCCTTCGACCGAAGTGCCTCGTCTCCATTCCCGCCGGGAACTTCGGGCCGTCCGACTCCCCGTGGGGAATCCGCGCCCGCCGGGGAGATTCCCGGTCATGACGCGGTCGTGAGGCCTTCCGCGCGGGCCGCCGGCCGCCGAGCGACCGCGGCGGGCTGCTTCGATGCCCCGTACGCGACGCTGGTCTAGACCGGTGAGTCGCCGGGTTCTCGCCTTCCTGAAAGTCGAGGGCGTGAGAAACCTCGCGGCCCAGGAAGTGCCGCTCGACAACCGGATCGTGGTGCTCATGGGAGACAACGCCCAGGGCAAGTCGGCCTTGCTGGAGGCGGCCTACATGCTCGCCACGACCCGCTCGTTTCGCTGTCGCGATCCGCGGCAGGCCATTTGCTGGAATGCAGAACGCCTGACCATCCACGGCAAGGTCCTGGCGGGCGGCGACAGGCCCCCGTTGACGCTGGCCCTGAGCCGGAGCCGCCGGCGTGGCGATCGGCGGCTGCTCGTGGGAGAATGCGAGGTCGAACTAGCGGAATACCTGGGCGTTCTTCCAGCACTCGCGATGACCGGAGACAGCAGCCGGAGTATTGCTGGAAGTCCCAAAGAAAGAAGAAGATACATCGACAGGGGGACGGCGGCGGCCAGGCCCGAGCACTTGCAGGATCTCAGCCGTTACCGACGGGCCCTGTCAGAGCGCAATGCGTTGCTTCGGCAAGGGGCCGCCGATGAAGCTTTCGAGCCCTGGGAGGCGATTCTTGCCGGCTTGGGAGAGTCGATCCGACGGCGCCGTGAGGAGGAGATCACCGCATGGCAGGCTGGCTTCGGAGCCCTGGCTGATCTCTTTCCGGAAGCCGGTCGCATGCGGCTGGTCTACCGGGAGACGGGAAATAGCGAATTGAGGGAGGAATTGAGCAAGAGGCGGGAAGACGATCGGCGGACGGGGGTCACGGCCAGCGGCCCGCACCGCGACGACTTCCTGATCGAGGTGGATGGCCACAGCCTCTGGGCCTTCGGTTCGGCGGGGCAGATCCGCTCGGCGCTGGCGGCCACGACCCTGGCCCAGGCGGCGCGGGTTCGGGAGTCCCGCCTCGGCTCCGAGCCCCTGCTGGTTCTCGACGACCTGGACAGCGATCTCGACTCTCGTCGTCTGGGCGGGTTGCTCGAGGCGGCCTCCGGCCTGGGTCAGGTCCTGGCGGCGACATGCAAGCCGGGATTACCTCTTCCGTCCCATGTTCTTCGACTGGTGGTCAGTGAGGGCAAAGTGAGTGTGAGAAAAGATGTCTGAAAGGGCTGATCAGCCGGGAGCGTTTCCCGGGGCGGAAGCCGCGGGGGACGGGCCCGACTACAACGCGAGTTCGATCAAGGTCCTCAAAGGCCTCGAAGCCGTACGCAAGCGCCCCGGCATGTACATCGGGTCGACCAGCGTTCATGGTTTGCATCACCTGGTCTGGGAAGTCGTCGACAATTCCATCGACGAGGCGCAGGCCGGTCACTGCGATCGGATCGAGGTCACGGTTCACGCCGACAACTCCGTGACGGTTCTCGACAACGGTCGCGGCATTCCCGTCGATCTCCACGAAGATCTCGGTATTTCCGCGGCCGAGGTGGTCATGACCCACCTTCATGCCGGCGGCAAGTTCGACTCCGAGGCCTACAAGGTCAGCGGGGGCCTGCATGGTGTGGGAGTCTCCGTGGTCAACGCCCTGGCCGAGGCTCTCGAACTCGAGATCTGGCGCGACGGCAAGGTCTACAACCAGGACTACTGCCGTGGTGTGCCGGTCACGCCGTTCCGTGAAACCGGGCGCACGGAACGGCGTGGCACCAAGGTCACCTTCCGGCCCGATCCGGAAATCTTCGAAACTCTCGACTTCGTCTTCGATACCCTGGCCCAGCGCCTGCGCGAACTGGCTTTTCTCAACAGCGGTGTACGCATCATCCTTCGCGATGAGCGTGAGGCGCGGATCCGCGAGGTGGAGTTCCACTACGAAGGAGGCATCGTCGAGTTCGTCTCCCATCTCAACGCCAAGCGTTCCCCGCTTCACGAGCCACCGATCTTCATCACCGGGCGGCGCGACGGCGTTTCCGTCGAGATCGCCCTGCAGTACAACGACTCCTACCAGGAAATGCTCTTCGCCTTCGCCAACTCGATCAACACCGCTGAAGGGGGCACTCATCTCTCCGGTTTCCGGGCCGCGTTGACCCGCACGCTCAACGCCTACCTCCAATCCGACACCGCCAAACTGCCGAAGGAAATGAAGGGTGTCTCTCTCAGCGGCGAGGACGTTCGCGAGGGGTTGGCGGCGGTCGTTTCGGTCAAGGTTCCCGACCCGCAGTTCGAGGGGCAGACCAAGACCAAGCTCGGCAACAGCGAAGTCCGGGGGGCCGTGGAAAGCCTGGTCAACGATCAGTTGGGGGCTTTCCTCGCCGAGCATCCGCGAGACGCACGCGCCGTACTGTCCAAGGCGGTCCAGGCTCTGCGAGCCCGTGAAGCGGCTCGCAAGGCCAAAGAGCTGACCCGCCGCAAGGGAGTTCTCGATTCCGGCTCCCTGCCCGGCAAGTTGGCCGATTGCCAGAGCCGCGATCCGGCGGAGTCCGAGCTCTTTCTCGTCGAGGGAGATTCGGCGGGAGGTTCCGCCAAGCAAGGCCGCGATCGTCGCTACCAGGCGATTCTTCCCCTGCGGGGCAAGATCCTCAACGTGGAGAAGGCGCGCTACGACAAGATGCTCTCCCATGAGGAAATCCGTACGATCATCACCGCCCTCGGCTGCGGCTTCGGCCAGCAGGACCTCGATATCTCCAAGCTGCGCTATCACAAGATCATCCTGATGACCGACGCCGACGTGGATGGAAGTCACATTCGCACCTTGTTGTTGACTTTCTTCTTCCGCCAGATGCGGGAGCTGATCGATCGCGGCCACCTTTTCATCGCCCAGCCGCCCCTGTTCAAGATCAAAAAGGGCAAGGAAGAACTCTACCTCCAGAACGAGGTCGAGCTCGACGCCTACCTGATCCGCAAGGCCGCCGAGGAGCGTACTGTGCGGTCTACCGGATCGGGCCGGGAATGGACGGGCCATGCGCTGGTCCACCTGCTCGAGCAGAAGGTGGAATTCCGTCGCTACCGCGAGGCGCTCGAGCGTCGTGGTTGGCCGGGACCCGCTGTCACGGCCCTTCTCGAGCGCGGTTTCGCTTCCCGAGCCGACTTTTCCGACCGCCCGCGGCTCGAACGCCTGGCCGAAACCCTCGAGTCTCTAGGCCACGATGTCCGCTCGATCGAGGAGAATCCCGAACACGGTGACTACTCCATTCGCGCCGTGGCGATGAACCTTGGGCACCGCGAGTACGTGCTCAGCGACGATGTGGTCCTCACCGGCGAGTACCGCCAGCTCCGAACGCTCTATCCCCACATTGCGGAACTCGACCACGGTCCGATCGAAGTCCACCACAACGGGACGGTGGAAACCATCGACACCGCGGCCGAACTACTCGACTCCCTGCTCGAAGCCGGCCGCCGGGGCGTGACGGTCCAGCGTTACAAGGGACTCGGTGAGATGAACCCGGAGCAGCTCTGGGAAACGACGATGGAGCCGTCGCGGCGTCGGTTGTTGCAGGTGACGGTGAACGACGCCGTGGAGGCCAGTGACATTTTCACTCTCCTGATGGGAGATGCGGTGGAGCCGCGACGGGCTTTCATCGAAGAGAACGCTCTCGACGTGAAGAACCTCGACGTGTGAAAGCAGGGGAAAAGCGAGCGCCATGACCGACGAGAACCAGGCGATCCGACAAACACCGATCAGCATCGAAGACGAGATGCGCCACTCGTATCTCGACTACGCGATGTCCGTGATCATCGGCCGCGCCCTTCCCGACGTGCGCGACGGTCTCAAACCCGTGCATCGGCGGGTGCTCTATGCGATGTACCAGTCCGGCAATGTTGCCGGACGAAGTTATCGCAAGAGCGCCAAGACCGTCGGAGAGGTGATTGGAAAATTCCATCCCCACGGCGATCAGGCCGTCTACGACACGATTGTTCGCATGGCGCAGGATTTTTCCCTGCGCTATCCGCTGGTCGACGGTCAGGGAAACTTCGGATCTATCGACGGCGACCCGGCGGCGGCCATGCGATATACCGAAATCCGCATGGCTCCGCTGGCCGGGGAAATGCTGCGTGACATCGACAAGCGCACCGTCGATTTCGGACCGAACTACGACAACACGGAAGACGAACCGCTGGTTCTGCCCTGCGGCTTTCCCAACCTTCTGGCCAACGGGGCCGACGGAATCGCCGTCGGCATGGCGACCCGCATCCCACCGCACAACCTGCGAGAACTGATCGATGCCGCGCGGCACCTGATCCAGAACCCTGGTTGCAGCGTGGCCGACCTGTTGCAGTACGTGAAAGGTCCCGATTTTCCCACCTCCGGCGTCATTTACGGTCGTTCCGGGATTCACCAGGCCTACCACACGGGACGCGGCAAGATCATCGTGCGCGGTCGGGTGGAATACGAGGAAGCCAAGAAGGGCCGGGATCGGCTGGTGATCGAGGAGATTCCTTACCAGGTCAACAAGGTCCAGTTGATCGAGGAGATTGCGGGTCTCGTTCGCGACAAGCGAATCGAGGGGATCGCGGATATCCGCGACGAGTCCGATCGCCATGGCATTCGGGTCGTGCTCGAACTGCGTAAAGATGCGGTTCCGAAGGTGGTCGAGAACCTGCTCTACAAACATACCCGCCTGCAAACCACCTTCGGGGCGATTTTTCTCGCCATCGTCGCCGGTCGACCGCGGGTGCTCGATCTCAAGAGCATGCTCAGTTTCTACCTCACGCACCGTCGTGAGGTGGTGGTGCGGCGGACCCAGTACCTGCTCGAGCAGGCCGAGGCCCGGGCCCATATTCTCGAAGGCCTGAAAAAGGCTCTCGATCACCTCGACGCCGTTATCGCCCTGATCCGCGCCTCGAAGACACCAGCCGAGGCCAAGCAGGGCTTGATCGACCGCTTCGAGTTCACCGCGATCCAGGCCCAGGCGATTCTCGACATGCGCTTGCAGCGGCTGACCCAGCTCGAGCGGGACAAGTTGCTCGAGGAACTTGCCGAGTTGCTGGCCAAAATCGAGCACTACCGGCAGATTCTCGCCTCGACGAGCATGGTCGACGAGATCGTCCTCGAGGAGCTGGAAGAAGTACGCCGCCGTTTTGGCGACGAGCGAAGGACGGAAATCGTCGAAGACGAGGGAGAAATCAGAACCCTCGACATGATCACCGAAGAGGACATGGTCGTCACCCTCTCTCACCGTGGTTATGTCAAGCGGACGGCGTTGGCCGAGTACCGCACCCAAGGCCGGGGAGGGAAGGGCATCCGCTTGATGGAAGTCCGTGACGAGGATTTCCTCTCCCGGGTGAGGATCGTCTCGACTCACGACACCAGCCTCTGGTTCACTTCCGCCGGCAAGGTCCATTCGTTGCCGGTCTACCGGCTGCCGGAGGCCGGTCGGGCGTCACGCGGCAAGCCGATCGTCAACCAGCTCGGCCTGGCCCCCGACGAGAAGATCCAGGGGCTTCTCGCCCTGAGAGACTTCAAGCAGCCGGGGCTGTTCGTCGTCACGGTCACCCGGCGCGGCATGGTCAAGCGCACACCTCTCGAAGCCTATGCCAACATCCGGGCGGGAGGCATCATCGCGCTCTCGCTGGTCGAGGGTGACAGTCTGATTTCGGTGAGGCTGGTCGGCGAAGACGACCATCTCCTCATCGCCACGCGGAAGGGGATGGCGATTCGCTTCCCCGCGAAGGAAGTGCGGTCGATGGGCCGGACGGCCCGGGGCGTCCGCGGGATCACGCTCAGGGAGGGAGACGAGGTCGTGCAGGCGTCCGTCCTCAAGGGCGGAGAGGACCTGTTGACCGTGACCGAAAAGGGCTATGGCAAACGCACTGCGGAGACCGAGTACCGTTCCCAGGGGCGCGGGGGCATGGGACTGATCAACCTCAAGGTCTCGGAAAAGACCGGCACCGTCGTATCGGCGATTCCGGTCCGGAACGACGACGAAATCATCGTCGCCACGCGACTCGGGCAGGTGATCCGTACGCCCGTCGAGCAGGATGGGCACAGCAAGATCAGCAGGCTGGGTCGATCGACCCAGGGTGTGAGAATCATCCGACTCAAGGAAGGGGACAGCGTTGTCGCCTTCACCCGCGCCAGCCAGGTCGCTGACGTGGAAGACGAAAAGGAATAGGGCGCGATCGGCCCGGTGAGGTGGCTGCGATGAAGTTCTTTATCGATACGGCGGATATCGGAGAAATCCGTGAGGCGCTCGACCTGGGTGTCCTCGACGGTGTGACGACCAACCCCTCCCTGGTGGCGAAGACCGGGCGGCCCTTCCGGGAAGTTCTGGAGGAAATCCTCGAAGTGGTCGACGGCCCGGTCAGCGCGGAGGTGACTTCCACCGACCTCGAAGGGATGAAGCGCGAGGCGACGGAACTGAGCGGGATCCACGAAAACATCGTGGTCAAGATTCCCATCATCCGCGAGGGTCTCAAGGCGGTGCGCTGGTGTTCGAGCCAGGGCATCCGAACCAACGTGACGCTCTGCTTCCACCCGCTGCAGGCGCTGATGGCGGCCAAGGCGGGGGCGACCTACATCTCCCCTTTCGTGGGACGGCTCGACGATATCTCCACCGACGGGATGGAACTGATCGAGCAGATCCGCAGGATCTACGACAACTATGGTTTCGACACCGAGATTCTGGTCGCCAGCGTGCGTCACCCGATGCACGTGGTGCAAGCCGGCCTGATCGGTGCCGATGTGGCCACGATTCCTTTCAAGGTCATCGCCCAGCTCGTCCAACATCCGTTGACGGATTTGGGTCTCGAGCGTTTTCTCGAAGATTGGAAGAAGGTACCTGGGAACTGATCGCGGCGGCGGATCAGCGCGATGAAGGACCAAATCCGCGCCATCGTGCTCGAGTGCCTGGCCGGAGGCGCGCCCGTACCCCGGGGCGTGCTGCTGAGGGCCGTGGCCGGGCAGGTCGGCGTGGAAGCCGCCAAGCGGCAACTCCGAGCCCGCGTTGCGGGAGTGCTGCGGGAGATGGAGCGGGAAGGGTTGATCGTCGATGGCGGGCCGGAGGTGTGGATGGCGCCTTCAACGGCCCCGGAGGACGGGTGAGTGGACAGGATTGAAGAGCTGCGTGAGCGACTGGCAGCCGCACGTCAAGGTGGTGGTAGCGCGAGAATCGAAAAGCAGCACGACGCCGGTAAGCTGACGGCTCGAGAGAGAATCGAGATTCTCGTCGATCCCGGTTCTTTCGAAGAAACCGACGCCATGGTGGTGCATCGCTGTACCGATTTCGGGATGGAGAAGCAGCGCATCCCGGGTGACGGCGTCGTGACGGGCTTCGCCCGCATCGAAGGCCGTCCCGTGGCTCTCTTCTCACAGGACTTCACGGTCTTCGGAGGGAGCCTCTCGGAGACCTACGCCCAGAAAATCTGCAAGGTGATGGACATGGCCCTCAAGATGGGCTGCCCGATGATCGGTTTGAACGACTCCGGCGGGGCCAGGATCCAGGAAGGAGCGGCCTCGCTGGCGGGCTATGCCGACATCTTCCTGCGCAATACCCTGGTTTCGGGCGTGATTCCCCAGATTTCCGCGATCATGGGGCCTTGCGCCGGGGGTGCCGTCTATTCTCCGGCGATTACCGATTTCACGGTGATGGTCAAGGACAGTTCCTACATGTTCATCACCGGTCCCGACGTGATCCGGGCCGTGACCCATGAGGAGGTGACCAAGGAGGAACTCGGTGGGGCGCTGACCCATTCTTCCCAGAGCGGCGTCTCGCACTTCGCGGCCAACGATGATCCACACGCCCTCGGGCTGATTCGACGCTTACTTTCCTTCCTGCCCCAGAACAACCACGAGGATCCGCCGCGTGTGGCCAGCGAGGATCCGGCGGACCGCCGGGAGGAATCGCTCAACGGCCTGGTACCCGACAATCCCAACAAGCCGTACGATATCAAGCAGGTGATCACGGCCATCGCGGACGAAGGCGACTTTTTCGAAGTCCACGAGAACTACGCGCGCAACATCGTCATCGGTTTCGCCCGCCTCGACGGTCGCAGCGTCGGCATCGTGGCCAACCAGCCGGCGGCCCTCGCCGGTGTGCTCGATATCGACGCCTCGAAGAAGGGGGCGCGGTTCGTGCGCTTCTGCGACGCCTTCAATATTCCGCTGATTGTCTTCGAGGACGTCCCGGGGTTCCTGCCCGGTGTGGCTCAAGAGCACGGCGGCATCATCGTCCACGGGGCCAAGCTGCTCTATGCCTTTGCCGAGGCCACCGTCCCCAAGTTGACGGTGATCACCCGCAAGGCCTACGGCGGCGCCTATTGCGTGATGGCCAGCAAGCATTTGCGCACCGATCTCAACCTCGCCTGGCCCACGGCCGAAATCGCCGTGATGGGCGCGGAAGGAGCGGTGGAGATTCTCTACCGTAAGGGTCTGCGTGAGGCGGACGACGCCGAGACGTTCAAAAAGCAGCGGGCGGACGAGTACCGCAAGGCCTTCGCCAACCCCTACATTGCAGCGCAGCGGGGCTACGTGGACGCGGTGATCGAACCGGCGGACACACGGTTGCGCCTGATCCAGGCCCTGAGGCGCTTGGAGACGAAGGTCGATCCCTCTCCGCCGAAGAAGCACGGCAACATTCCCCTCTAGCGACCCGTCGGCGAGGTCTTTTCGATGCGAGAGGAAGCTCGACGCCTCGTGCGGAAGAGGCTTTTTCAACGGGTTGCCAGCCCACCCCATGTCCTCGCGGCGGGAGTTCCAGGGCCCGCCGGTTAGGAGCCGCCCAGTGTTTCGGAAGATTCTCATCGCCAATCGCGGGGAAATTGCCGTACGGGTGATCAGGGCCTGTTGGGACCTGGACATCGGGACGGTCGCTGTCTATTCGAGTGCCGACCGCGGGGCTCCCCATGTCAGGCAGGCCGACGAGGCCTGGGCCATCGGGCCGGCCCCCGCCGCCGAGTCCTACCTGCGAATCGACAAGATCATCGACGTGGCCCGCGCCTCGGGGGCCGAGGCGATCCATCCGGGTTACGGCTTTCTGGCGGAGAACCCCGAGTTTGCCGACGCCTGCGCGGAGGCCGGCCTGGTCTTCATCGGGCCACCGGCTTCCGCCATGCGCGCGATGGGTGACAAAGTCGAGGCGCGGCGGCGGATGATCGAGGCCGGTGTACCCGTCGTACCGGGCACGGAAGGCGCCTTCGACGGGAACACCGAGCAGGCCCTGGCGGAGGCCGAGCGAATCGGCTATCCGGTCATCATCAAGGCCGCGGCCGGCGGCGGCGGCAAGGGCATGCGTGTTGTCGATGGCCCGGAAGACATGGCCGGGGCTCTCGAGCGGGCACGTTCCGAGGCGCAGGCGAGTTTCGCCAATCCCACGGTCTACATCGAGCGTTACATTCGCCGACCGCGGCACATCGAGGTGCAGGTTCTCTTCGACAGCCACGGCAACGGCGTTTCCTTCGGTGAACGGGAGTGTTCGATTCAGCGGCGGCATCAGAAGATCATCGAGGAATCGCCCTCCCCGGTGATCGACGCCGAGACACGCGAAAAGATCGGTTCGATGGCCCTGGCGGCGGCGCGCGCCGCGGACTACGTGGGTGCCGGCACCGTCGAATTCCTGAGAGACGATGATGGCTCGTTCTACTTCATGGAGGTCAACGCCCGCCTCCAGGTGGAGCACCCGGTGACCGAGGAGGTCTACGGCCGGGACCTGGTCAAGGCCCAGATCCGCGTCGCGGCCGGAGAGAAGCTGCGCTGGAGGCAGGACGAGTTGGTGCCTCGAGGCCATGCCATCGAGTGCCGAATCACCGCCGAGGACCCGGATCGCAATTTCATGCCCTGCCCCGGACGCATCGATGCGGTGCGCGTTCCGTCCGGTCCCGGCATTCGAGACGATTCGGCGATCAGCGCCGGCTACACGATTCCGATTCAGTACGATCCCATGATCGGAAAGTTGATCGCCCGCGGGGCGAGCCGCGGTGAAGCCATTCGGCGGATGCGTCGCGCCCTCGAGGAGTACCGCCTCGAAGGTATCACGACCAACATCCCCTTCCTGCGGCGGGTCATGGACCACCCTGATTTCGTCGCCGGCAACCTGCACACCGGTTTCATCGCGGAGCACGAAGAAGAGTTGCGGAGTGCCGGCGACCGCGGCGCGGACGAGATCACTCTCTGTGCCGCGGCGATTCACGCCTACCGCAGCCAGATCAAGCGCAGTCTGGAGCAGGACGCCGGCTCCACTACCGCCGGCACTTCCAACTGGCTCCGGCTCGGTCGGGCCAGGTCCCTGGGGAGACTCTCATGAGATTCAAGGCCTTCGACGGTGATCGGGAGTTGGACGTTGAGATCGAGCCTCTCGACGGGGGCTACGCCGTGACCATCGACGGTCAGCGCCGGGAAATCGACGCCGCCAAGCTCGAGGGATCCCACTACTCTCTGATTGTCGATCACCGGTCCTATGACGTGTCGGTCACGGCCGGAGAGGGGGGGACGTACACGGTGCGGCACAGCGGGCGGCAGCGTTCCGTGCGGCTGGTCGATCCCCTCGTGGCGGCCGCCGGGGCTCATCTCGATCGCAGCGGCCCGGCCCCGATCACGGCCGTCATGCCGGGGCGGGTGGTCAAGGTGATGGTGGAAGAAGGTCAGGAGGTCGCCGAAGGCCAGGGCCTGATCATTCTCGAAGCGATGAAGATGGAGAACGAGGTGGAGGCTCCCCGGGCGGGCAGGGTCACCACCCTGAAAGTGACTCCGGGGCAAAATCTGGAGTCGGGAGAGCTCATCGCCTTGATCGAGTAGCGCTCCACGCCCTTCGCCATGTGATCGTTCCGGCCCGCCCCCGGTGGGCAGGCACGACGCCCGTCTCCCGTCCTGCCGACAAAAGTTGCTTTATTTGGTAAGATTTCGTATCCTATTCCATATTCCTGTCTCGGGTTCCCCGATCGGCCGGGGAGGAATCGATGTCCGGAGGATCGCAGCACCCGGCGCGCGCCGTTCGCGAACTGCTCCGCGAACGGCGCGTCCTGCTGGGTCTGACCCAGGCGGAAGCCGCCCGGCGCGCCTCCGGCGACCGCCGGATCCAGCAACAATTCGTGGCCAACCTCGAATCGCGGGGCATCCCCAGTACGGCCCGCAAGGTCATCTCCTACGCCATGAGCCTGGGCATAGACCTGGCCGAGTTTCAGGCCCTCGCAGGCATGGATCTGCGCTGGTCCGACCACCTGGTCGGCCTGGACTGGTCCCAGGTCCAAGAGAACATCACCGCTGCTTTCACCGCTGGTGACGTCCGGCAGGCGATCGGGATGACTTACGCGGCCCTCGAGCGCGCCCGCGCGGAGCGCAATGCCCTGCAGGAGGGGCGGCACCTGTGGCTGCTCGGGATCTTCCTCGATCAAGGCGACAGGCCGTGGCTGGCCCGTACTTTCTTCGAAAAGGCGCTCCAGACCGGAGCCTTCGAAGGCCTCGAGCGCAACAAACTGCTCTGCGCACTGGCCAAGATCCACGCTGAACTCGCTTTGCCGGAAATCGCCATGGCGATCATCGGCATGGTCGACGAAACGGTCCACGAGCCGGGATCCCTCGACGAACTCTTCTACCTCTCCACCCGATCCACGCTGGAGTTCATCGCCGGTCGGTTCGACCAGGCCGTCGAGATCGACAGCGTGATCGACCAGCGCCTGAACGAACTCCACGACGAGTTGACCGGTGGGGACGGCGAGTACCCGGCGGAAATCTACGACTGGGCCTGGGGGCAGCAAGCCCGGTTCCTGCGGGCTCTGGCCTGGACCGGTGACCTCGGCCGGGCCGCAGGGGTGGCTCGACGGCTGGAAGCGCGGCGGGAGGAAGTCCCTGAGCGTCGAGCCCGGTTCCTGCTCGCCCTCGGCGAGTACTCCCTTGCCGCAGACCGGCTTTTCGCCGCCGATCGACAATTCACAGAGGCTCTCGACTTGAGCCGGCAAATCGACGATCGAGACTGGATCTTCCTGGCCAAGCTGGGCCAGGCGCGAGTCGCGCAGCGGCAGGGGCGTACAGCGCTGGTCCGAGAACTCTACCGCGACCTGCGACGGCATGAGCGGGACCGACCCCGCAAGCCGTACCAGAGGTCGTTGCTCGAACAACTCGCAGCAGGAATCGAGAAGACGAGGGGAACGCCATGAGGCGCTGGTTGCTCGTAAGCCTTCTGCTGGCCTGGTGCTGCATACCCTGGCATCACGCCTCGGCCGACTGCGGCAGCATCACCGTCAGTAACCCCGTCACCGGGAACCTGGAAAAGGTCTGGGCTGAAAACGACGGGCACGATTACGAGATCCACTGGGCCGAGCAGGTCAGTGGCGTCTGGACCCACGAGACCACGCTGACGTCCAACACCACGGACGACACCTGTCCGGGGTTGGCGATCAACGGCGATGGGGCGTCGGCCGTGGTTTGGCGCGAGTCGGGTACGAACGGCCGGGTCTACTACCGGGCCCGCCAGAAAGTCGGCTCCGATTGGGTCTGGCAGTCCTCCGCCGTGGCTGTCAGCGACGGCACCGCGGATGCTTCCCGTCCCTGGGTCGCCTGGGAGACCACAACCCCCTGGGTGGGCTGGCACGAGGTGGACGGGGCGGGGTCGATCTACCTGCGGGCGGGAGAAGGCCCCTCTCCCTGGCCTACGGGTTTCACCGTCGACGAGGTCGCCACGACCAGTTTCAACGGCGAACTGGCGGTGCAGATACACGCCGAGTCCGGTCACGTGTGGATTGACTGGATCGACTCGTCGACCCGGTTGGGGTGGTCGGAGTGGGATGCTTCCAGCGGCCTGTGGGGCGCCGTGCAACACGAAGACTATAGCGGCAGCAGTCAGATTCCCGTGGCCCGTCAGGCGATCCGTTCGACAGTGCTGGGAAGCTAGCGCGACAGCGACCGAGTCTTTTCGATGCGGGGAACCAAGCTTGCGAGGCCAGTACACCCGGCGCCAAGAAATCGCACGAGGCCTACTCTGGATTCGTTGGAAGCCTGCACCCGAGGGGAACACGACATAAAAAGGGGAGTGCACCGATGGGCAGCAGACAGTATTTCGTGGTTGGTGAGGGGGACGGCCGGAGGATCTATCTCGTAGGAGAGACCTACTGGGTCGTGTTCTCCGTCCGCGGCGTGGAACAGGAGAGGCTCGGCAGCCCGCCTCCCGCGGTGGCGGACGAAGCCACGCCGATCACCTTGGCACAGGCTCGGGCCCTGCTCGGCTATGAGCCCGTCGAGGCGTTGCTCCACTGATTCGGCGCGGGTCTTCCGAAGCCCTCAGCCCGATCCCTGCGAAATCGCCTGCCAGAAGTCCGGCCGGTGACGGCGGACCCACTGCTGTCCCTCGCGCAGCAGGTCCTCTTCGGTTTTTCCCCCTTGGGTCGAAGCCCGCTGGCCGATGTGGTGGACATAGGCCCTGCTGATGAAGATCGAGTACCCCTTCTGCGCCAGATCCCAGCACATCAGGTCGTCGCTGAACCAGTTGATCGGGGGGAAACCGCCGATGGCCTCCAGGGCGGCCCGGGGAATGTAGGCGCAGACCGGGGAGATACGGTTGACACCAATGATCTTGTCTTCCGAGTCGTAGCGCATGCAGTTCGCGGCCAGCGCGCCGCCGTTGGAGGCGCGAATGTTCTGCGGTCCCGCGATGAAGTTGGAGCGGCAGGCGACGAATCCGATCTTGGGATCCTGGGGCATCTTGCGCAGGATCTGGACGTCTTCGAGCAGGATCCCGATGGTGTCGGGGGTCAGTACGGCGTCGTCGTTGAGCAGGATCAGATCGTCTTCGGAGGCCTGGGCCGCGGCGAAGGCGAAGGCCTCCCCGTAGCTGTCGGCGCTTTCCGGCTGCCGGACGAGACGCAGGCGCGGGTTGGGCAGAAAGCCCTCGGGAGCGCAGGGGCCTTTCCAGGCCACTACCACTTCGTGTTCTTCCGCGTAGAGCGTGCAGGAGTTGATGCACATCAGAACGTCGGCCCAGAACCGGGGGCGACTGACCACCTCGCCCTGGCGCGCCGTACCGATGACGATGCTGGCCACGGGTTACACCTCGCTGCCCGCCCGGGTGCCGGAAGTTGGCGTGGACAGGCGGTCCAGCGCGATTGTAACCTCCCGCGGTGAGCACCGTTGGGCTTCCCCGGGAGAAGTCATGAAGCTTCTGTTTTGGATCGAGCCCCTGGTGGAGATGGGCCGGCCGCTGTGGAAGAGTGCCTGGATCACCGAGTTCGCCGCGGGCATGGCCCAGGCCCTGGGCCGGAGTGGATCTTCAGGGAGCGACGAGATCGTCGTGGCGGCCGGCGCCCACTTGCTGGAGGCGGTGGAGGTTCCAGCGGGCACGCGCGCGGTCGCCTTCGAGGAGCGGGACATGCGATCCGGGCTCGAGCGGCTGGACGCTCTCGAGATCACCAGCGGCTGGTACCTGGGCGCCTTCGACGAAGGTCAACTCGACCTGAGCGCCGACGTCGTGCGAGACCGCCTGGGCGGATTCGAGCCGGAGGTCGTCATCACTCAAAGCCCGGCTCCCTACCTGGGCCGGGCCTTCCCCCGGGCGCTGATCCTGCACCGCGAATACGGGCCCTTCTCCCGCAAGCCCTTCACCAAGACCTGGTACCTGGATCCCGCAGGCATGTATCGCCAGGGCTTTCCCCAACGTTTCGCCGGGGAAATCGCCGGCCAGCCGGCTCCCACCGAGGAGGAGCGCGCGTCGCTCGAGGCGTTTCGTCGCGGTTGTTTCGACCTCCTCGCGCGGCGCAATCCCTTTCGCTGGTGGCTCCAGCGACAACGGGACCGCTTCCAGCACCTGGTGCTGCTTCCCCTGCAGTTTTTCGGCTACTACGCCATCGATGCCAACTGTCCGTGGACCACTCCCTGGCATCAGCTCGTGGACATACTCGAGCGCGTACCACGGGAGATCGGCGTGGTGGTCACGACCCACCCGGAGTACAACCTGCTCGACGACGAGACGGTGGCCTGCCTGCGTCGGCGCTATCCTCACTTCCTCTTTCACGAGTACTTCGAAAACACCTATGCCTGCTCTCAGTACCTGCTGCCGGAAACCGACGCCCTGCTCACCGTCTCTTCGGCCCTGGGTTGGCAGGCCCTGGTGTGGAAGATTCCCCTGATCGCGCTGGGGCCTTGCTACCAGGCTCTGGCTCGAGGCGGTCTCGACGATCTGGAGTCCATCCTGGCTTCGCCCGTGGACCCTGGTGAGTGCTGGCCCCGCTGGTTGTTGGGCCACTACGCGATTCCTGAGGCCTATTTCCACGATGGAGCTTGGTTGCGCGGATTTCTCGAGCGCAGTCGCGCCCGTCATCGGCAAGACGCGCTGACGGCGACCTTCTTCGACCCCATCGCCCCCCTGCAAGAGATCCTCGAGCACCATCTCGCCCAGCTCGATACAACGATTCCCCACCCCGGCTATGCGCCCTCCCGCGATCGACTGCTCGAGCGCTATGCACGACTCCGTGCCCTCCACGCCGATCCCCCACCGAACCGTGTGGCCATCGAGCATGCTGTGGAGGAAACGCTGGCTTCGGCCCTGACATGGGCGCGCAGCGGTCGCTGGACCAGGGCTTCCGACAGCCTGGCCGGGAGCCGGTCCCATCTTCAGCGCATGCTCCAGTGGGTCGAGGCCAATCTCGCCCTGGTCGGGCAGGCCTCCGCCGCCCAGCCCGCCGCGGAAGCCGTCGAGCAATGGCTCGAGCAGGCCGAGAGCCTGGAGGATCCGGCGGCCGCGGCCCAGATCGTCGGGAAGGTCCTGTCGCTTCCCTCCCTGGGGGGGACCTGGCGAGCCCGGGGAGAGCGTCTGCTCAGTCGGCTGAATCGGCGGGCCGGTCGTTTCGCCGACTCCCTGGATCATCTGCTCAGGGCGCTGGCTGCCGATCCTTTTCAAGAAGTCGCCGAGGAGGCGATCGCCGAACTTCTGGTGCATCCCCAGGTCCAGGCCCGGGGCCGGATGGCGCTGCACGATCTGGGGCTTGACGAGCCTTTCTGCCTGCATCTGGCCCTCGCCCCACCGCCCGCGGATCAGCGCTGGCCGGGCTGGGCCGAGGCCCTGGGCCGGGTCGAGGCGCTCGTACTCTACGCCGGGCCTGCCGCGGCGGCTCCCGCCGTCGAGGGGCTGCGGGTGCTGGACTCGCCGGGAGGGGCCCTCACGGCTGCCCTGCTCGAAAGGGCGCTCGTGGTCTTCGTCGAAGACCCGGCCTCCGCAGGGGTCTGTCGCGCGGCCGGCGCTCCTGCCCTCTTCCTCGTTCGGGAGGGGTGGGACCGGGGCGCGGGCCGGTCCTGCTCCGTGGAGAGCCTGACCGGTCCCTGGGGGCGACTGCGGGATCTGGAGCCCGTAGATCTCCTTCAGCGGGTCGAGGAGCGTCTGCCGGGCCTGACCCGCCCTCCGACCCGGGACTGACGACCGCCGGTCGCGCAACATTCGGCCGCCTGGGGCGTGAGGGCTGTTTTCGATCCAGGAGGTCGACATGAGTGTCCAGCGTGGAGTCCGGCTCCGGGCACGCCTGCTGCTGCTGGTCGCCGTGCTCTTCGGCGCGGTGTCTCCAGCCCTCGCGGCGTCCGGCGGCGCCCGGGGCGAACGGCGCGAGTTCAAGATCTTGATGGATTCGAGGAAGATCGGGTACGAAACCTATACCCGGGTCCTCGATGCCCGGAAAGGGATCGAGCGCATCGAGGCCCAGGGCTCCGCCTTCATCGCCGGCAGACAGTTGCGCTCCCGCCAGACCTTGATCATGGAGGCGGGCACATTGCGGCTGCAGGAGTACCGGCTGAAGGTTTCCGTCATGGGGGTCGAGCAGAAGATCTGCATCTGTGGTGTGGATGACAAGGTGCACTTCGAGGTCCGCGTGGCCGGCCAGGAAAAACGCGCCTCCCCACCCACGCCGGAGGGGCTGGTGGTGCTCGACAATCTGGTGGTCAATCACTACGAGATCCTGCTCGACCGCTACGACTGGAAGAAAGGCGGCCTCCAGGCCTTCCACGCCGCCGTTCCCCAGGTGATGCAGATCATTCCCCTCACGGCCCGTGCCGTGGCGGCTCCCCGTGGCCGTTACCGGGGAAAGGACCTGGCCTTGCGGCAGTTGCGGGTGACGGTGGCGGGTCTGGTGGTCAACGTGTTGGCCAGTCCTGAAGTTCCCGGGCAGTTGTTGGCCGTGGAAGTGCCGCTCCAGAAGATCGAGTTTCGCCGCGACGGTTTCCAGGTGGTCGTTGCCGAGACCTCGGCGGCGGCCGGCGGGTTCGAAGAGCGCGAGCTTGCGCTGAAGAACGGCGAGATCACCCTCGGGGGCACCCTCACCTTGCCCGATCCCCGGCCCTCCGAAGAGCATGCACTCCCGGCTGTGGTACTGGTCCACGGCTCCGGGCCCAACGACCGAGACGAGACCCTGGGCCCCAACAAGCCCTTCCGCGACCTGGCCCACGGTCTGGCCCGTCACGGCATTGCCGTCTATCGCTATGACAAGCGCACCTTCGCCGCGCGGGAGGCCCTCGACACCGCCACCCTGACCCTGGAAGACGAGACGATCTCCGACGCGGTGGTCGCGCTGGGTCGGGTGCGGGATCAAAAGGAAATCGACCCCGGCCGGGTCTACCTGGCCGGGCACTCGTTGGGGGGGCTGGCCGCGCCCTGGATCGCTCAGCGTGATCCGCAAGTGGCGGGGATCATTCTGCTGGCCGGGGCGAACCTTCCCCTGGACGAGATGATCCTCGAGCAGACCGGGTTTCTCGCGCGCCGGCGGGGCGTCGCCGAGCCGGCGCGCGAAGAGATCGAGACGATGCGGGAGAGTTTTCGCCGGTTGCGCGCCGGGGAACTGCCCCCCGACGAGGTGATCATGGGGGCCGGAGTCCGTTACTGGCAAGACATCCTCGCTCGGGATCCGCTGGCCGCGCTGGCCAAGGTGTCGAAACCGGTTCTCGTCCTTGCCGGGGACAAGGACTACCAGGTCGGTCCGCGACACTACGAACGCTGGCTGGAAGCGTGCCGCGCGGCGAAGAACGACCGGTGCCGTGGCAGGCTCTTTACCGGCCTGAACCACCTTTTCATGCCCGTGACGGGGGAGTCGGACGGCACCGAATACCAGCTCCCCTCCCGGGTCGCCCCCGAGGTGATCGAGCACATGGCAGCCTGGATTCTCAGCGGCGGTGGGCGCCCTTAGGCCTCTGGCTTTATGAGTGAGCCGCCGTTATGATCGATCCACTGGCGGGAAGACCATCCGCAAGAGGCCGGAATGAAAGCGACGACTTGGGCATCGCTGTTGATCATGTTCCTGGCTTTCGCCGGGCTCTGGGCCCAGCCGGCCGGGGAAAAGCGGCGCGGCAAGCTCAAGGTCGGTGAGATCGCCCCCGATTTCCAGCTTCCAGGCTCCGATGGCAAGGTCCACTCTCTCAGCGAGTACCGGGGCCGGAAGGCGGTGGTGATCGCCTGGTTTCCCCGGGCCTTTACAGGGGGGTGAACCCTTCAGTGCAAGGCCCTCCGTGAGAGCGGCCGAAAGATCGGTGAATTCGAGGTGGCGCTTTTTGCGGCGAGCGTGGATGCGCCCGAGAAGAATGCCCGCTTCGCCCGGGAGCTCGAGCTGACCTACCCGATTCTCAGCGATCCGGGGAAGAAGGTCGCCAAGGCGTACGGGGTACTGCATCCCATCGCCCGTTTCGCCACGCGCACCACGATCTATATCGGCATCGACGGCAAGGTGCTCTACATCGACAGGAAGGTCGAGCCCGCCACCGCCGGCGCCGACATGATTCGCCGCCTCGAGGAACTGGGTATCCCCCGGCGTTCAGGGTCGGGGGCCTAGCAGCCCGCTCCAAGAGCCTCGTTCGCGCGCGGAACCGAGCTTCCGCCGGGTGTGCCGGCCTCGGTGTCCCGTCCCCTGGCCTCGAAAAGGCTGGATCGGTCGACTGCCGGGGTCCGCCGGATCGGAGTGCCTCCCTGCTGTTCGCAGGTTGTCGCCGCTGTTTGCAGCACCCATATTCTTCCCGAGGCCTGTCCGCCCCCGTAGGGAGGGGTGCGCAGGGACCGAGGGAGACCCCATGTGCGGGATTTGCGGGATCGTCGACCGAGAAGGAGGCGTCAGCGAGTCACTGGTGCTCGAGATGCGGGACCGCCTGGTGCATCGTGGGCCCGATGACGCGGGGCTTTACCTCTCCGCCGATCGGCAGGTGGCCCTCGGCCATCGTCGTCTGAGCATCATCGATCTCTCTCCCGCCGGACGCCAGCCCCTGGCCAACGAGGATGGCTCCGTGCAGGTGGTGTTCAACGGTGAGATCTACAACTATCGCCGGCTGCGGCGCGAACTCCAGCGCCAGGGGCACAGCTTCCGCTCTCACACGGATACCGAAGTTCTCGTGCACCTCTACGAGGAGATGGGCGACGATCTGTTGCGCCGCCTCGAAGGGCAATTCGCTCTCGCCTTGTGGGACGAGTCGCGACGGCGGCTGCTGCTCGCCCGGGATCACTTCGGCAAGAAACCCCTCTACTATCGTTTGACGGACACCGGTATCGCCTTCGCCTCGGAACTCAAGGCCCTGCTCGTCGATCCCCGCTGCCCGCGGCGCGTCGATCGCGAGTCCTTCTTCGACTACCTGACCTTCCAATACGTTCCCGAGCCGCGCACGATCTTCGAAGGGATTCACAAACTTCCCGCCGGACATGCTCTGAGTCTCGATGCGGGGGGAGCGCGTATCGAGCCCTACTGGAGCCTGACGGTGCCCGAATCCCGAAAGGACACGGGGCAGGGGATTCCCACCGAGACCCTGCGGCGGCTGCTCGAGCAGTCGGTGCGTGACCGGTTGGTGGCTGACGTTCCGGTAGGGGTGTTTCTCAGCGGCGGTGTCGATTCCAGTGCGATCGTGGCCACCATGGCCCGTCTCGGCGTCGGCGATATTCGCACCTTTTCCGTGGGTTTCGAAGACAAGGATTACGACGAGACGGAATACGCGGAGGAAGTCGCTCGACGTTTCGGGACGCGTCACGAGCGGATCGAGCTGGCCCCCTCATCGGCGGTGGAGCTGATTCCCGCCATTGCGGCCCAGTTCGACGAACCCCTGGCGGACCAGGCCGCCGTACCCACCTACCTGATGTGCCGCGAGGCCCGCAGGCAGGTCAAGGTTTGCCTCTCCGGTGAAGGGGGTGATGAGGCTTTCGGCGGCTATCCCCGTTACATGCTGGCGGCCGAGCACGCGAGTTATCTCGACAGCGTGGCCCGTGGGGAAAGCGCGTTTCGGCAGCTTCTCGAGCCGCCCCTCGCGCCCCACCCCGACAGCTACGTGCCTCTCCTGAGTTCGTTCACCCATCAAGAGAAGCGCGAGCTGTTGGACGAGTCGCTCTGGAGCGCCCTCGATCGGCGGCGGAAGTCTCCCTACCCGCACTTGGAGTCCCGTTTCGAGGACGGCGGCGGGATGGACTACCTTCAGCGCCTGCAGTACGTCGACCTGAAGACCTATCTGCCGGACAACCTGCTGGTCAAGGTGGACCGGGCCAGCATGCTGGCCTCGCTCGAAGTACGGGCACCGATGCTCGATCCCCGGCTTGTGAGTTTCGGCCTGGGGCTCTCGCGGTCGGCAAAGATCAGTGGCGAGATCTCGAAGCTGGCACTGAAGACGGCCTTTCGAGACGAACTGCCGGCGCGCGTGCTCTGGCGCCCGAAGATGGGCTTTTCGATGCCTCTCGAAAAGTGGTTCCGCGGTGATCTCGAGGAGTACACGCGGCAGTCTCTACTCGATGACCTGGAGCCCGGTGTCTTCCGCCGCGAGACCGTCGAGGCTCTTGCGAGCGGGGGCTGGACCCGTTCGCCCGCCCGGGCGTTGAAAGTTTGGACCCTGCTGATGTACCAGGAGTGGCGGAGGGCGATCCTGTGAGTGCCATCAGACCTTCCTCCTGTCCTGTTTGCGCCGGCGCCGGTGGCCTCGAAGTGCTTTCCGACCATCTGCACTGTCGAGCCTGCGGGGCTTACAGTCTCTTCCCCTCACCCGGGCAGGGACGCATCGAGCAGGCCGCGCGCCGCTACCAGATCCGCATGGCTGACACCGACGAAGGATTCGACTGGCGGCTCTTCTTCCTCGATTTGCTGCTCGAAGGAAGGGGAAAGATCGAAACTCTAGGTGCCCGGGACAGCCGTTTCGAGGGTGTTGCGGCGGCCCGAGGCTACGACCTGCAGGCCGAGGGAGAGAGGAAGGATGCCGCCCGTGCGCTGATCGCCTGGGACCTTCTGGACTACGATCCCCGACCGCTTGAAACCCTGGAAGCGTGCCGGAAGCGGCTGGGAGACGACGGTCTGCTGTTACTCCGCGTGCGGGACCGCGGAGCCGATGCGGCCCGGCGCCACGTCCCCGAGCGCCGGTCCTGGGGGTGCCTCAACTACTTCGAGCGGGGCACCCTCGAGAACCTGGTGTTGCAGGTTTTCGGGCAGGTGCCGTGGATCGTTCAGTGTCCGGGACCGGAAGGAGACATGCTGGTGGCGGTGGTCGACCGTCGGCGCCGGGTTTCTCCCGATGGCCGGAGAGTCCTGTTGATCGCCCATCCGGACGCCTTCGGTAACATCGATGATGCTCCCGGTCCCCGCCTGCGGATCGCCAAGACGATCCTCGGATTGAGAAACGAGGGGTGGGTCGCCGATTTGGCGATCACGGCCCATCCCCATTGCGAGGGTTACGATCTGGCCCATCTCTACCACCACGCGTGGCGAAGCCAGGACGGTCTGGCCCAGGCGAGCCGGGTGCTCTATGCGGGCATCCCGCTGGTCGTCTCCACGATCTACATGGAGCTTTCCGAATCGAACTTTGCCGTAGAGGTGCTTCCTCGCATTTTCCAGGCCTGGTCGGTTGAGGAAAGGGAAGCGCTGCTCGACAACCTGGCCCGCGGAGAGCTGGTCACCCGTGGATCCGACCAACCCGGCCGCATTCCCGTGGCCGAACCGGTGGTGGAAGCCCAGCGAGCCCTCTTCGACCTGGCGGATCACCTGGTGGGTTTGAGTCTCTCGGAGATTCGCACCATAGCCCACAGACTGGGGATCCACCGGCCCTTCACCATCGTGCCCAACTGCGCGGATACGTCCCTCTTCACCCGTGGATCCCGGGAGCGTTTCGTCGAAAAGTACGGGGTCGATGATTTTGTCATCTCCGTCGGACATCTCGAACCGCGCAAGAACCAGTTGATGCTGCTCTACGCCCTGGCCGACGCGGGGCTGCCGCTGGTCATCGTGGGGGCGGCCAACGAGATCACTCGAGACTACCAGGATCTCTGCCGCTACTATGCTCCGAGGGACACGCTTTTCATCTCCCAGCTTCCCCAGCACGAGCTGGCGGACGCCTTTGCCGCGGCGCGGGTCCACGCCCTGCCGAGCTGGAACGAAGGAGCGAGCCTGGCCAGTATCGAGGCGGCCATGTCCGGCTGCCGCATCGTGGTGGGCGACCGCGCCGGCGAATGGGAGTACTACCGGGGAGACGCTTTCTACTGTTCACCGGCATCTCTCGCATCGATTCGGCGGGCGGTGCTGGCGGCCTGGAACGACACGGACTCGAATCGCAGCCGCAGGCTCTGCGAGCGTTTTGCCGCCGAGCACTCCTTCGAGGCCCACGTCAAGGCTACCCTGGAGGCCTACGACGACGTGCTCTGCGGTAGGCGGCAGGAGGTCACCGCGGAAGGAGCCCACCGATGAGTCGGACGCGCCCCCATGTGCTGCTGACCTACCATGGATCCACACCGGCGACCCATATTCGCCAGTTGCTCCCTTTCGAGCGCCTTGCCGCCGAGGGACGGATCACCTTCGAGCAGCGTCCAGTCGCCCGTGTCGGCGAACGCTGCGTGGCTTCCGCCGATGTGATCGTCGCGCAGCGGCTCGAGCATCCGCGGGCGATGGAAATGGTCCGCATGGCCCGGCTTCGCGGTCGTCCCGTGATCTACGACACGGACGACAACTGGGTCAACGGCCCGCCCGAATATCATCCGGCCTACGAGTCCTATCGCTCGGTTCTCGTGCGATCGACCGTCGAACGCTACCTGCGCCTGGCGGACATGGTGACCGTATCCACCGAAGCCCTGGCGGAGACGTTCGGCCGCTACAACCCGGCGATCCGTGTCGTCCACAACACGATCGACCTCAAGCAGGTACCGGCCCGGCGCTCCGCTCCCGCGGAACGGGTCACTCTCGGCTATTCCGGAACGCGCACCCACGAGGGTGACTTCGAGATGATCGCGGGAGTGCTCCAGCGACTGCACGCCAAGTACGGCCAACGCCTGCGACTGGTCTTTCTCGGCTTCGTTCCCGAGTGCCTCCGGCGGGCCGGTTTGCCGCTCGAGGAACTCGGCTTTCAGGACGATTACCCGGCCTATTTGAAGACCCTGGCGGGTTGCGGGATCGATATCGCTCTCGCTCCCTTGCTGGTTCATCCCTTCAACGATTGCAAGTCCGCGATCAAGTACCTGGAATATGGCTCCGTAGCGGCGGCCGGGGTCTATTCTCATGTGCGGGCCTACCGGGACACGGTGCGCCATGGTGAGACGGGCATGCTCGTCGATGAAGATCCCGAGGCCTGGTATCGGGTCCTCGAGGACTTGATCGAGGATCCCGCACGTTGTCGAAGCATGGGCGCCGAAGCCCGGAAAGATGTCGAGGAACACCACGACATGGCGCAGGCCTGCGAGAAGTGGATGGCAGTCTTCGACGAGGTGCTCGCCCGCAAATCCCTTCCAGGCCGGAACGCGACCCCGGCGGCGAAGAAAGTGTTCTATATCGGGGCGGGGATGCTTTGGCCGCATACCTACTTCGACGAGATGCTGGTACGAGCTTTTTCCGATGCGGGCTTCGAAGTGGTGTACTGGCCCCTTCAGCCGCCCAAGCTCTTCGCCGGCCATGCGGTGCTCTGGGAGCGCTACGAGGAGGGTCACCGGCGCCGGTTGGCGGAGGAAGGCTACCCGGTGGATCGGACTTTGCTGGCGCTGCGCGAGGAAAAGCCCGACCTGGTTTTCGCCATCCAGGGCTACGCGCTGCCCCGTGACATCCTGCGTGAGATCAAGGCCCAGGGCGTGCCCAGTGCGGTCTGGATGATGGACGAACCGTACGAAACTGTGCGCAGCCGGCGGATCGGTGAGTTTTTCGATCATGTTTTCGTGCAGGATGCGGCCACGGTGGAACATCATCGCCGGCATGGCAATCCCAACACTCATTTCCTGGCCCACGGCTGTGACGCGGTCGGTGTTCATCGGTCGCAGCCCGTCGTCGCACCGCGATGGGATCTTTCGCTGGTCGGTTCGGCGTTTCCGCACCGGGTCGATCTGGTTCGCTCGCTGGAAGCGTCGCTGAAGGTTCTGCTCGTTGGTTCCGGATGGGAAGAGGTGGCGCGGGAGAAGGGTTGGGAACACCTGGAAGGCGCTGCGCCGGAGAAGGTGGCCGCGATCTACCGCGAGAGTCGTATCAACCTGGTGATTCACAGGCGGGAGGAGGAGTGTGCTTTCGGAGGGCCGGTCACCGCCGCTCGCTCTCCCAACGGTTCGCTCTTCCACATCGCAGGCTGTGGCGGCTTCGTCCTGGTGGATGACAGCCGCGAGACATTGAGCGAGTTCTTCCGTCCGGGCCGGGAAGTGGCCACGTTCCACGGGGCGGAAGATCTCCGAGCCAAGGTGGCGCGATACCTGCGTGATGACGAGCAGCGCCGGGCGATCGCCGCCGCCGGGCAGGCCAGGGCTCACGCGGAGCACAGCTACACCGATCGGATTCGCCGGGCGGTGCAGGTCATGGACGCCGATTACGTCGAGCATCAGCCGGAGGTGAGTGTTCAAACGATGCTGACCACGGGCCCGCTCGACCGGCGGATCCGGGCCGGACTGGTGCGGTGCAGGGTTCTGGAAGTCGGCGGCGGGGCACCGGGCGAGCCTCGGGGCGGCGCCTTGCTGACGGCCGCCGCCATGCAGGCGGACTCTCCCTACCTGGCCGTGGTCTCGCCTGGAACGAGAGAGCTTCCCCGGGTGCTCGAGCGGTTGCGCGACGAACTGGGCCGCAGCCCGGACCATGCGGCCGCCGTCGCTTTCGGTGCCGAGGGTTGGCTGGCGGTGAACTTCTCGCTGCGGTTGCTGTGGCGGCTCGGCGGGTTCGACGAGCGTTTCAGGACTCTCGACGCGGCGCTTCGGGACCGGGTCTATGCCCTCGAGCGCCAGGGACTGCGCTGGGCGGAGGTGGCATGGGAGGGCCGGCCGATCGCCGCGCTGGAGGGTTCCGATCCATCGGACCGGCAGGCGGACGACCGGCTGATGGAGAGGAAGTGGGGCGCGGATCCGGGCCGACGCCTGACAGCCGGGCGGTTGTTCGAGGCCAGCCGCGTCTTCGAGGAGTGGGAGCACGTGGGCACCGCTCATCGCCTGGTGTTGGCGGCGGTGGAACTCGACCCGGGCTGGGCGGAGAGCCGCAAGCGTCTGGCTCAATCCCTCTTCCGTCTCGGCCAGGGGCGGCAGGCCGTGGCCGAGGTGGAGCGGGCCTGGGCCGACGGGGAGGACGATCCGGAGGCCGGTCTGTTGCTCGCGCTGGCCCGCTTCGCCGTCGGACGCGTCGACCAGGCCCTGGCCATCTACCGGAAGTGCGAGAACCTGGAGGCACCGTGGCCCATTCGCGCGAGCATTCAGGCCGGGATCGCTCGTTGTCTGCGGCGGCAGGGGCTGCCGGAGCAAGCCCTCGAGCGCCTGGAACGCGCGCTGGTCTTCGACCCGATCTATGTCGACGCTTTCCGGGAGAAGGCCGCCTGCCTGCTCGAAACGGGGCGCGGTGCCGACGCTCTCGAGGCTATCGAGCGGGCCGTCGCTCTGCGTCCCCGCGATCCCGCTCTGCAGGCCGAGCGCGCCCGGGTCCTTCAGCAGATGGGACGGATCGCCGAGGCTCGCCGGGTTCTCGACGACGCCCGATCGTTGCTCGCCCCCGCGGAGGCCCGATGACCCGGCCCCTCGTCTCGATCGTGATTCCCGTTTTCAACCGCTGGTCCCTGACCCGCCATTGCCTCGAATCGCTGGCCCACGCGCTGCCGGCCGTTGACGAGGCGGAGGTCGTGGTGGTCGACAACGCTTCGCGGGACGCCACCGCAGCCAGCCTCGAGCCGGAGTTCGGTGAACGCCTGCGGCTGGTCGCCCTGCATAACCAGGAGAACCTCGGCTTCGCGCGGGCCTGCAACCAGGGAGCGGAGGCCGCCACCGGTCGCCACCTGCTCTTTCTGAACAACGACACGGAGATCTCCCGGGGCTGGCTCGAACCACTGATCGAGGTGCTCGAAAGCGACGACCGTGTGGCGAGCGTGGGAGCGCGACTGCTCTATCCCGATCGTACGATCCAGCATGCCGGTGTCCTGCTGGCCCGGATCGAGGGAGGCGACCCGCTGCAAGGGGTCCATGTCTATTGCCGCCAGCCTGCCAACCTGCCGGAGGCCAACCAGGCGCGGACGTACCAGGCCCTCTCGGCGGCATGCCTGGCGGTGCGTCGATCGGCTTTCGAGGCTCTCTCCGGCTTCGACGAGGCCTTCTGGAACGGCTATGAAGACGTGGATCTCTGCCTGCGATTCGGCCAGGCCGGCTGGCTCAACGTCTACCAGCCCCGGAGCGTGGCGATCCACTACGAGTCGATGAGTGGTCCCGAGCGCTTCAGCCGGGTGAAGGAGAATATCGAACTCTTTCACCGCCGATGGCTGGGGGTGGTCGATCCCGATGTGATCGTCGACGGTGCGGGCCGCTGCACCGACAGCGGGGCGGGCCGCGTCCGAAGCTACGAGCCGACAGCGGCTCTCTCGACCGGCTGTACCACGACCCGCCTCCCGCAATGATCGCCCAGGCCGTCATCTTCGACATGGACGGAGTCCTCGTCGATTCCGAACCCCTGAAGTTTCAGGCCTACAGGGAAGTCTTTCGGCGCCGCTACCAGGTGGAGATCACCGTCGACGACCCGTCCTGGCACGGGGTGGGGGAGGCTGCCGCCGTCGCCGCTTTCGCCCGGTCGACCGGCGTGAGCGTGGACGATCCGCAGGCTGTCATCGCCGATAAAAGGGCGGTTTACCTGGAACGACTCGCCAGGGAGGGCGTGCCCTATCGAGCCGGCGCCGTGACCCTGATCGAACGTCTCGCGGCGAAGGGTGTGCCCCTGGGGCTGGCCACAGGGTCCGACCGGCGGCAGCTCGCGGCCGTGCTCGGACCACGACGCCTGGAACGTCATTTCGCAGCCCTGCTGACCCGGGACGACGTGGCGCGCGGGAAGCCCGATCCGGAGATCTATCTGGAGACAGCCGCGCGGCTGGGCCGAGCACCGGGCCGTTGCGTGGTGATCGAGGACACCCACGCGGGCATCGCGGCCGCACGGGCCGCAGGCATGGCATGCATCGCTCTGACCGGTACCCAGCCGCGGGATCTGCTCGGGGAGGCCGACAGGATCGTCGACCACCTCGATCAGGTCGCGGCCCTGCTGGCCGTCTCTTGAAAAGGCCCTCGCGGGAGAAAGACGGCATTGACGGACTGCGGTCTCAATCCGCAGCGTCCCGGGCCTCCGCAAGTCGAAGATGAACCACTTCACAGAGCCTGTCCGCCGTAAAGGGTTTTTCCAGTACGCACTCGTTGCCGGCACTGTCCGGTCCGGGCGCGTAGCCCGTGACGAGTACGCCGGCCAGTCCGGGCTTGATCCGGCGCATTTCTTCGAGGGCCTGGGGACCCCCCAGGCGCGGCATCACCTGGTCCAGGATCGCCAGATCGATCTCGCTCGCGTGATTGCGGAACAGCTCTACGGCCTGGTGGCCGTCACGGGCACACAGCACCCGGTGGCCTGCGCTCTCCAGCACTTCGACCATCAGGGCGGAGACCAGCGGCTCGTCTTCCGCGACGAGGATCGTCGAACTCACCGTTCCATCGAACGCGGCGCTCGGTTCCCGGGCCTCGGCCTCGTCGTGTCCGGAAGCCGGAAGGTACAGGTCGAAGCGGCTGCCCGCCCCCGGCTTGCTGGAGGCGTGAATCGCTCCTCCGTGCTGTCGCAGCGTACCGTAGACCATGGACAGGCCGAGGCCCGTTCCCGCCCCCGGGGGCTTGGTGGTGAAAAAAGGTTCATAGATTCGGCCCAGCACTTCCCGGGGCATGCCTGTCCCGGTATCGGTGATCGTCAGTCGTAGATAGGGTCCGGGAGAGTCGAGACCGAGGCCGCCGCAGCGGGAGGCGGAAACCTCCTCCCGAGCCAACTCGACGGAGATGGTACCGCCTTCCGGCATCGCGTCCCGGGCGTTGACCAGGAGATTGAAGAGAATCTGCTCGATCTGGGACGGATCCGCTTCGATTCCCGGAACATCTTCGCTGCATGAGAATTCGATATGGATCGTCTCGCCCAGCACGCGTTGCAGCAGGTCCAGTGATTCTCGGATCAGGATCTCGGGCCGTATGGGCTCACGCTGCAGCAATTGTCGGCGGCTGTAGGCCAGCAGGTGCCGGGTCAGACGCGCCGCCCGTTCGGCGGCGAGCTGGACCTTTTCCATGTGCTCCGCGGCATGCGAACCTGGATCCAGAGCGCCGAGAGCCAGGGTCGTGTGGCCCAGGATCGCCTGCAGCAAGTTGTTGAAATCGTGGGCCACGCCGCCGGCAAGCTGGCCGATGGCCTCCATTTTCTGGGCCTGCAGGAACTCTTGCTCGAGAAGCTTGCGCTGCGTGATATCGAACCTCACGCCCTCCATCCCGGTGCAGTGGCCCCGGTCGTCGAACAGGCCCTGGCCCTTGTCCTGGATGTGGATCAGCGAACCGTCTCTCCGGCGGACGCGGTACTCGATCAGGTAGGGCTGGCGCTGCGCGATGGAGGCCGTAATCCCATCGAGATAAAGACGGCGGTCCTCCGGGACGACCAGGTCGAGGAAGGTGGGATCCTCGCCGTCGAGGAAGTGCTCTGCCGGGTAGCCGCAAAGCGTTTCGATGCCGGCACTGATGAAAGTCGGCCGCCACCCGGGAGGCGGGTCGTAGCGGTAGACGGCACCTGGAATGTGGCTGAGGATCGAGGCGAACTCCGCTTCGCGGCGACGCAGTGCTCGCTGGGCGGCAACGCGTCGAGTGATGTCGCGAACCAGCAGGATCAGCCTTCCGCTAGGGAGCTTCCCCAGCCGCCCCTCGTAGTGTCTCGTCTCGTCGCCGAAAGGGAGGGCGTACTCGAAGGTTCGAAAAACGCCGTCTTTGCTGGTGGCGCGGATGTGATCTCCGATCACCGCCACGGTGGACGGGGGCAGAATCTCTTGCATGCGCCGGCCGAGGAAAGTCTCGGGTGGTACGTAGGTGGGTATCTCTCGAGACGCCTTGTAATCGACGATGGTGCCGCCGGGTTCCAGCCAGAACACCAGGTCGGGGAGGTTTTCCAGCAGAGATTCGAGTTCTCTGGAATCTTTTCGAGTCATCGCGCTGGGGATCCGCCGATCGGGGCTCGATGGGGCGGGCAGGCTCTTTCCGCGTCGCCGGCGGGAGACAGCCCGAGAGCGTCATCGACTATCTTGCGGAGCATCGCCATCTGTTCCGCCCCCAGGCGCTGGCCGATGAGACTGGCCAGGTAGACTCCCACCATACCACCCGTCGCGACGGGGATGACGCCCAGGGCCCAGGGGGTGCGGCCGAGGGTCCACTGGGAGAAGCCGTAGAGCGAGCCGACGAAGAGCAGGAAGGCGAAGAAGAAATGGAGAAACATGAAGAAGGTCCAGACGCTGGGACTGGGGGAAAAGCGCCCCCGCAGATGGCAGCCCTCCTCTCGCGCTTCGATCGTCAGGCTCAGCCAGGGAGACCAGATCTTCCGCCGGGCGTCATCGACCCAGATCTCGGCATGTCGCGCCAGCGAACGGCCGTGACAGGGGCAGTCCGTGCGGGCGATGCTCAGCTCGAGTCGACGCATGACCTCGTCGCAGGCCAGGGGAAGGTCGAGGTGGAAGGTCGGTCGCATGGCGGCTGAATCTACCGCAAAAGGGGGGCTGCCGACCACTGGAATCGCGGCGGCTCAGGACTCGATGTCGATCACCCTGCCGACGATTTCCTGGGCTTCGCGCTGGATCCACTCGAGATGGTCCCGGCCCCGAAACGACTCGGCATAGATCTTGTAGATGTCTTCCGTACCGGAAGGCCGCGCCGCAAACCAGCCGTTCTCGGTGACGACTTTCAGCCCGCCGATCGGGGTCTTACCCTCGGGTGAATGGGTCAGGCGGGCGATGATCTTCTCGCCGGCCAGGCTCTCTGCCGCCACGTCCTGGGCCCTCAGGGCCGCCAGGCGCCTTTTCTGCGCCGGCGTGGCCGGAGCATCCGTTCTTTCGTAGACGGGTTCTCCAAAGCGGCTCGTCAGGCGCTTGTAGTGTTCGCCGGGATCGGCCCCCGTGACGGCGATGATTTCCGCGGCAAGCAGGCCGGCCGCCAGGCCGTCCTTGTCCGTGGTCCATACCGAACCGTCGCGGCAGAGGAAACTGGCACCCGCGCTTTCCTCGCCGCCGAAGCCGTATTCTCCGCTCAGCAGGCCGCTGACGAACCATTTGAAGCCCACGGGAACCTCGGCCAGGCGTCGGCCCAGGTCCGCTGCCACCCTGTCGATCAGGCTCGAGGAAACCAGGGTCTTACCCACGGCGGCGGAGCGGGGCCATCGTTCCCGGTGCCGGAACAGATAGTCCACCGCCACGGAGAGATAGTGGTTGGGATTCATCAAGCCCGTGCCCGGGGTGACGATGCCGTGGCGGTCGGCATCCGCGTCGTTACCGAAAGCGATGTCGAACCGGTCGCGCAGATCCACCAGGGAAGCCATGGCATAGGGAGACGAACAGTCCATGCGGATCTTGCCGTCGTGGTCGATACGCATGAAAGCGAAGGCCGGATCGACGCGTGGGTTGACCACCTCGAGCGACAGGCCGTAACGCTCGGCGATGCGTGGCCAGAATTCTCTGCCGGCGCCTCCCATGGGGTCGACGCCGATGCGTACGCCGGAGGCGGCGATGGCTTCCATGTCGAGGACCTTGTGCAGGTCGGCGACGAAGGGCTCGATGAAGTCACGCTCGTGCACGTGGGGAGAACCCAGCGCCTTGTCCCAGCACAGGCGGGGGATCTCCGCGACGCCCTCTTCGAGGGTCGCGTTGGCCTGGTCCTGGATCCAGCCGGTGATCCGGCCCTCGGCAGGACCTCCATGGGGCGGGTTGTACTTGAAGCCGCCGTCTTCCGGTGGGTTGTGGGAGGGGGTGATCACGACTCCATCGGCCCGCGCCGCCCGGGGGTCGCGGTTGTGGACCAAGATCGCCCGGGAGATCACGGGGGTCGGTGTAGCGCCCCCGCCGGCCTGGATGACGACTTCCACGCCATGGGCCGCGAAGACCTCGACAGCGGTGATCAGCGCGGGGTCCGACAGGGCGTGGGTGTCCTTGCCGATGAAGAGGGGGCCCTCGATGCCCTGGGATTGTCTGTGTAGGCAGATCGCCCTGCAAATGGCCAGAATATGGTCTTCGTTGAAACTCCGACGCAGTGACGACCCCCGGTGCCCGGAAGTGCCGAAGCTCACCTTCTGGGTGTCTTCGGCGGGATCGGGGTGCGCAACGTAGTAGGTGCTGACCAGGCGCGGAATGTCGCTGACGTTCTCCGGCGGGACCGGCTTGCCGGCCAGGGGATGGAGCTTCATCTTCTCGCCTCGCAAAAGCTGGGACCAGGCTGTGGGGTCAGAATTCCCGGACCTGGTCGAGTAGGCTCTCGATGGTCGTTCCTCCATCGATCAAGCGGATGATACGTTCTTCGTCTTCGAGTTTGGCCGCGGCGCGCCGGAAAACTTCTTCCTCCGCCTGGCGGGGGATGACCACGAGACCGTCGTCGTCCCCGAAGAGATAGTCACCGGGCACGACGCCGACACCGGAGATACTGACCTTGACTTCCGTGGCGGCCACCCGTCCTCGGCCCTTGATGTCTCGTGGTGAGGTGCCGCGGGCAAAGATCGGCAGCTCGGCGTTGCGTGTGAAAGCCGCATCCCGGGTCAGGCCTCCAATCACCACGCCGGCCAGGCCCTGGCGTAGGGAGAGGCGGGTCATCAGCTCGCCGAAGTAGGCGAACGTGTCGCTTCCCTCGACGACGAGGACATCCCGGCCGCCGAGGCGATTGAGAAAGCCGAGGCCGACGCGAATCCGCTCGTCCGTCGTGTCCACCGTCTCCAGCCGCAGGGTGCGGGCGCGGCCGAAGAGACGCGCGCCGGGGCGATTGGCCGTCAGCCCGTCGATCACCTGCTGCCGATAGCCGAGTTCATCGAGGACGTCCGAGAAGATGCCGCTGCAATAGCGCGAAGGATCGATCATGGGGCTGTCTCGGCGCGCTGGCAGAAGGCGGCCAGGCGGTGGGTGTGCTTGACGTACTCGGAATCGGGATCGAGCCCGGTCGCCACCGCGCGAGCCAGCTCCAGGTCTTCGACTTCGTCGATGTCGATTTGCTCGAAGCGATCCAGCTCGAGGATCTCGGGGCGCTCACCGACGCGTGTGCCGCGGGAGAGAATCACATCCCGGCGGGTGACGTACAGTCCCATCCCTTCCACCAGCAGGCGTGGGAGCGTGAAGCTGTTGGGGATGTGTTCGAGATCGTATTGCGGCCTGAGGGGCTGGCGATGCCAGAGGTAGAGCGCCTGGTCAGAGGCACCGAAAGCCGAGTCCGCCCGGCCGGAGAGTACCGCCTCGATACCCTTCCGCAGTGTCGCCTCGCGGCAGAAAGGCATCGGTGGCAGGTGCTGGACGAGCACTTCGGCCTCGATGGCGGACGCTTCCCAGGTCAGCAGCGCGTTGCCGTCCGTCGCGTTGGTGGCCAGTTCGGCGGGTCGCAACAGCGCGCGAAAGCCGGCCGCCCGGGCCCGCGCGGCCATTTCCGGAGAGTCGGTGTCGACGTAGATCGAGGAGGGTTCGAGGACCTTGCCCAGGTTGGCTGCGGCCACCAGGAAGAGTGGAACACCGAGCAGGAGCCGATTGTTCTTGCCCTCCACCCTTCGACTGGAGGACTTGGCCGGTATGACGCCGGCGACCTGGGGGAGAGACCATTTCATCTCACTTCAGCTCCCGGCCCACCGCCCGGCAGATCGTGATCAATTCGTCCTGGAGAGCCGCGAAGGTCGCGTGGTCCAGGGCCTGGGCCCGGTCGCAGCGGGCCTCTTGGACGGCCGGATGAACCTCCACCATGATCGCGTCGGCGCCGAAGGCGGCGGCGGCTCGCGCCAGGGCGCCGACCCCGGAAGCGCGGCCGATGGCGTGGGATGGATCGAGCAGCAAGGGCAGGTGGCTGTTTTCCTGGATGTAGACCGCGGAATTGAGGTCGAAGACGAAGCGGCTGCGGGGTTCAAAGGTGCGGATGCCCCGCTCGCCCAGGATCACGTTGGGGTTCCCGGCCGCAAGAATGACATCGGCCGCCTGTAACCACTCCCGGGTGGAAGCCGAAAAAAAACGCTTGAGCAGGACAGGTTTCGAGCTGCGGCCGCAGCGACGTAGCAGCGCCAGGTTGAACATCGCTTTCGAGCCGACCTGGATCACGTCTGCGATTTCCTCCACGGCGTCGAAATGGGAGGTGTCGTAGACCTCGGTGATCAGCTTCAGGCCGAATTCCCTGCGGATCGAAGCGAGCACTTCGAGTCCTTCGAATTCCAGGCCTGGAAAGCTGTAAGCCGATGTACGGGGCTTGAACAAGCCGGCCCTGAAGAGGCGAATCCCGCGGTCCACCAGGAAGGAAGCCGACGCGCGGAGTTGAGCTTCCGATTCGGCGGCGCAGGGGCCGGCGATCAGGAGGGTCGAACCGTCCCCGATGCGCAGGCCCCCGCCGATTTCGATGATCGTTTTTTCGGGGCACACCTTGCGGGATGCCAGGGGCCAGTCTTCGTGGAAGTCGATGACCTCACCCAGGTCCTCGTCGGCGGGTAGAGGACTGCCCGGACCCTGGGAGGGGAAGATCAACAGCCGTCGGCCGCGGAAGACCACCAGTTGTCCATCGGTGAGTTGCGCGAGCCGGGCGGCCCGTTCCGGAGAGACGGTTTCCTTCAACTGCAGGATCATCGGTGCTCCACATCCACTCACAAAAGGCGGAGCAGATTATGCAGCGAAATGCAGCCTGCGTAACGCCGGCTTTCCGTTTCGGTGACCGGGACCACGAGGATCGGTCGTCCGGAGGACTCCACGGCCCGCACCAGCTGGCGCAAACTCTGGCCACGGTCGAGGGTCAGCGGTCGTGGGTTCATGATCTGCGAGGCGGTCAGCGAGTCGAGGTCTCCAGAGTGGCGGAGGAGGGCTTCTCGCAGATCGCCGTCGGTAATCAGGCCCACCAGCAGTCCCTCGGAATTCAGAACGAGGGTCGCTCCGACCCGGCCCCGGGCCATGCTGCGAACGACTTCATCGACGGGAGCGTGGCGATCGACGAGAGGCACGGCCGCTTCGGGCATCATGAAGAATTCCACACCCAGGTCTGCATTGGCCCGGAGCAGGTCCATCTTGCGGTGGATCACGCTCTGCCCGCGGAAGAGAAAGGAGCCGGAGACGATCACGTCCACGCCCAGAACGCGCAGCGCCGAGGACACATCGGCGTCCACGCCGCCATCGACATGCAGGGGCATCCTCGGGTGGCGCAGG
The DNA here is from genome assembly GCA_030949985.1 of Acidobacteriota bacterium. Classification (NCBI taxonomy): domain Bacteria; kingdom Pseudomonadati; phylum Acidobacteriota; species Acidobacteriota bacterium. Next base: position 142,192 of record JAUZRX010000021.1, on the reverse strand, counting down.
CGAAAGTCGCGAATCCTGTCGAAGACCGCGGGGTCGAAGCGGCCACCGGAGCGGCCGGGCGTGGTGGTCATCAGCAGCACGTAGTCCACGCCGTGGATCAGGGGTTCGATTCGACGAATCGGGGTTGTTGTCTGCACCGCCAGGCCCAGCCGGCCGGGAAAGGCTCGCAGGCGCCGCAGGTCGAAATGCTCGGCGGTCTCGAGCTGCACCGCGCAGTAGTCGACCCCGGCTTCGGCAAGCAGGGGCAGGCACTGTTCCGGCCGGCGGGTGACCAGGTGAACCTCGAGGGGCAGTCCGGTCATGCGCCGCAGCCGGGAAACCGTCGAAAGTTCCAGCGGCGCCCGGTCCATGTGGTCGTAGTGAATGATCTCCACCGCGGCTTGTTCCAGTTGCCGGACCAGGCCGAACACCTGTTCGGGGTCCGAGCGTTCCGTGGCCAGTACCGATCCCGCGATCTGCATCGTGTCTCCTGCTCGGCGCGTGTCGCCGGGGAGGCGTTACCTGTTGGAAAACCTAGGTTTGGGATTCCCTGCGCGCAAGCGCGGAAGATCTCGGGCAACCCTGATCGAGACGAAACAGGCGCTTGCGGGAGCGAAAAGGAGGTGGACCGGCAAGTGAACGGGACTTATGCATTGGGAAGGGGCTTCTGAAGGCCACTGGATTCCCTCCCCCGGGGAAGGTGGAAAGAGCATGCCTGCTGGAGATTTCGAGCTACGACTGCCTGCCCTGATCGGCGCCTTGAGAAGTCTCGTCCGGGTGGCCCTCGAGGCGGAAGTGCGGGAGATGGGCGAGGATGCGGAGAGCCACTTCGTCGCCCACGCGGCCCAGGCGCGGCGGATCCTCGAGTCCGGAGGCGGCGTCTTGGCTTCCCTGCTGGAACTCTTCGACGCGCGTGCCGCCGAGGAGAGTGCCGAGCAGGTCGAGAAACTCGGTCCGGTGTCGGCCCACGCGGTGGCGGATCACCTCTTCGTCGTGCAGATGGAACTCCAGCACCTGGCCAGTCAACTGGCCAGCAGCGGCGATCACCACGCGGGCTGGGCGCTGCTCTCCCACTGCAACCATGCCCTGGGCTCGTTCATCAAGGCGGGTATCGCCACCGAGCAGCTCCTTTGTCGACGCCTGGGGCAGCGATCCGAACTGTCGGCCCTGACCGAGTCGCGGCAGGCCATCGATCTTCGCCGACTTTTCGCTTATTTTCGACGTCGCATCGCCGCCGACGGCCCCCCTGAAGCCACCTCCATCGTGGAAAGACTGCTGGACGGAGCGCAGGCCATCGCGGCGGTGCTCGAATCGGAGTCGGGCCCCTCCCTCAGGCTCGCGGACCGTCAGAACTTCCTCCGACTCCAGCGCCGGATCTGGCGCTGGGAAGAGCAGCGACCCCGCGACCCCGCCCGGGGCATGGAGATCTGGCAGGACCTCTACGGCCTGAGTGAACTGCTACTCCAGATCAACCAGCGCGAGGAACTGATCCAACATGATCGCCAGGTGGTCGCCGAAGCCCTCGACCGCATGGCGGACCGGGATCACCCGCCGGATCCGGTGGAGCTGGCGTCCCTGCTCAGGGACCTCTGCGGGCGCTGCCAGGAACTCGATCGGCTGCTCGAGCGTCCTGCGGGTCTGCAGGCCTACGAGCGACTTCGCCAGTTGCTCGGCCGCCTCGAGGAGGAACTGGCTCAGGCCGAGGGGGCCGGATCGTTCTCGTCGGAGGCGCCGCAGCCGGTCTGACGGCAAAGCCGGGCAGGCCCTCGTTTCGGCCCGCCGCACGCCGGAAAAAGGACCCTGCCGCTCCGGCATGTCCCCCACGTTCTTCGGCCGCGGGATTCTCGTGACTTCGATGTAAGATCGGCCTCGGTGCGGCGCCCACCCCGCCGCCGGAGAGACCCGACCGATGGCTGATTCGAGGCCGGCGGCATCAGCCGGCCCCCCCCAAGAGAGGATGCCTTCCTGGATCAGCGTCTCCCTGCGCCTGGGAGGGCTGCTCATCCTGCTCTACTCCTTCCTCGTGAGCATCTCGCTGCTGGGCAAAGGCTTCAAGCTCTTCGGCAGTGGATTCGTCGAGGACATGATCGCCTCGGCCGCCTTCCCGTTGGTGGGCCTGTTCACCGGTATTCTCGCCACCACCCTGGTCCAGTCCTCCTCCACCACGACCTCTGTCGTCGTGGCCCTGGTGGGAGGCGGCGTCATGCCTTTGCACACGGCGATCCCGGTGATCATGGGGGCCAACATCGGCACTTCCGTGACCAATACCCTGGTCAGCCTGGGGCACGTGGCCCGTGGGCGGGAGTTCTACCGAGCCTTCTCAGCCTCGGTGGTGCACGACTTCTTCAATATCTTCGCTGTTCTTGTGCTCTTTCCCCTGCAGTGGATGACGAATTTCCTCGAGGGCTTCGCGGTTTTCCTCACGAGGGCTTTCGAGCAGGTGGGCGGGCTGACGTTCAGCAGTCCACTCAAGGCGCTGACCCATCCCGCCGTCGCCGGTCTCGTGGAACTGCTCGGGCATCGCCCCTGGTTGCTGGTTCTCGTCTCCTTGGGGTTGATGTTCTTTGCCCTGCGTTATCTCGTGGTCATCCTGCGCTCACTGGTCCTGCGGAGGGTCGAGGCCTTCTTCGACCATGTCATTTTCCGCAGCGCTCTGCGGGCCATGGCCTTCGGCTGCCTGCTGACGACGGTCGTGCAATCCAGCAGCATCACCACTTCCCTGGTCGTGCCGTTGGCCGGTGCCGGTATTCTCAGTTTGCGCCAGATCTACCCCTATACCTTGGGAGCCAATGTCGGCACCACTTTCACAGCTCTGCTCGCGGCGCTCGCGGTGGGCAGTCCCGCGGCCTTGACGGTCGCTTTCTCGCACCTGTTCTTCAACGTGCTGGGGATTGCCATCATCTGGCCCGTCCCCGCCGTCAGAGAGTTGCCGATCAAGATGGCGCGACGCTTTTCGTGGCTCGCCCGTCGAAATCGCTGGATTCCCGTGGTCTACATCATCACGTTCTTCTACCTGCTACCCCTTGCCTTGCTGTGGATCTTGAGGTGATCTGATGTTCAAGAAACTGATCGAACTCCTTGGCCGGGAGAGTCAACTCAACCAGGCCTTCGAGCGCTCCCGCGAGATGCTTACCGAGGACCAGGAGATGTTCGAGGCGGCTGTGCGCTCACTGAGGGAAAGCGACGACGCCCGACTCGAGATCGACATCTACGCCAAGGACCAGATGATCAACGCCTACGAGCGCGAGGTGCGTCGCAAGGTCATGACGCACCTGGCCGTGGGTGGTGAGCCGGACATCCATGCAGCCCTGGTGCTCGTCAGCATCGTCATCGACATCGAGCGCATCGGTGACTACACGAAGAACATCGTGGAGCTGGCGTTGCATCATCCGGAGCGATTGACCTGCGGCCCCTGTGAACCGGACATGCGCAAGATCGAGACCACGGTGCGCACCATGTTCAGTCTGCTGATCGCCGCCTTGCCCGACTCCGACGAGGACAAGGCGCGCGAGGTGATGAGCGAGCACTGGTGGATCGCCCGGCGCTCCGATGAGATCGTCAACCGTCTTCTCGAAGAAGACGATCCCACTCTGCCGGGCAAGGAGGCTGTCGCCACCACCCTCTACGCTCGCTACCTCAAGCGCATCTCGGCCCACCTGAAGAACATCGCCTCCTCGATCGTCAACCCTTTCGACCGGATCGGTTACCGCGGTCAGAACTGACCTCCCCCGGCGACCCTCACCACGACTTCCCGGTCTCCGGATCGGGAAGCCGGGGGAGCCTTCCAGGGGTCCAGGGGGCGCCGGCGGCTTCGAGGTCGTCTTCGATCTTTTTCAGTCGTATCGTCAGGGCTTCCTCGATACGGTGGTAGAGTTCCGTGAACTCTTCCTGGGCAATGCGATAGTTCCGGAGATGGGTGCCGGTGGGCGCAGCGGTTGCGGTCCAGTGGCCGTCGACGATGCGCTGGACCCGCTCGAGGATACTTGGCGGCGTCGGCTCCTGGTGCCGGCGTAGTACGGGATCTCCGGCCAGTTTCTCTCGCAGGTCCGCCAGGTCGGCACGCAGGTCCGTGATCCGCTGATCGATCTCCGCCTCGGCGCCGGGCGCCAGGAAACGGGCCTTGGCCAGGTAGTCGAGGCGCTCCGTGGCCTCGTCGAGGCATCTCAGCGTTCCCAGGACCACCCGCTGGAGGTCGGCGGTCTGCTGCTGGAAGGCCAGTAAGGCGGCACGGTCGGACGCGGCCAGGGTCGCGGTGCCCAGGGGGAGGGCCGCGAAGGGCTGGGCGATGCCGGTCGGTTGAAGCTCGCCGTCCCTCTCGACGGCCATTTCCACCACGTAGGCTCCTGGAAGGACCATCGGTCCCAGGCGATCTCCGCTGAACGGACCTCGCTCGGGTTCCGTCAAGCGTACCGGATCGGCGGGGGGGTAGCGCAGATCCCAGGCGACCCTGTGGAAGCCCTCGTCAATCGGTCCTTCGAGGCGGCGGACCACCCCGCCCTCGCTGTCTTTGACCGTGAGAATGACCCGCGGCGGCTTTTCGCGGGCTTCCGCACGCAACTCCTCCCAGGAAGGGTAGGGAGGCGTCTTGCCGGCCTTGATCCACTCTTTCTCTTTCTGCTGGCGGCGTTCTTTCCGCGTCATGATTTTTTCGGGCAGGTAGTAGGTGAACACCGCACCGAACGGCGGATTGGGAGCCGTGAAATAGCTATCGCCCTGGAATGCCTTGCCGTCGAGACCGAGCCGCGCCTCGGGCATGAACATCCAGGCCTGTCTGACCGGGAAGAGCATCCTGGAGTGCTCGAGACTCTCACGATCGACATGCCGCAGGGGGCTGTAGTCATCGAGGATGTAGATGCCGCGCCCGAAGGTGCCTACCACCAGGTCGTTCTCTCGACGCTGAATCTCCAGGTCGCGCACGGCAATGGTGGGAAAGCCGCCGGTCAGCGGGATCCAGTGGGACCCACCGTCCAGGGTGAAGAAGAGCCCGAACTCGGTGCCCGCAAAGAGCAGGTCGGGCTTCTGGTGATCCTGGACCACGGCGTAGACCGAACCCCGTTCCGGAAGGTCACCCGCAATGGACCGCCAGGTGCGACCGCGATCGTCGCTTCTGAAGAGGTAGGGCCGGAAGTCGCCCGCCTTGTGATTGTCGAAGGCGGCAAAGATCGTATTCGGATCGTGGACGCTGGCCTCGAGCCGGCTGACATAGGACATCGGGGGGCAGCCCGGGACAGACTCCACCCTGCGCCACGTGCCGCCCCCGTCTTCGGTGACCTGCACCAGCCCGTCGTCGGTCCCGGCGTAGATCAGCCCCTCGACCAGGGGCGATTCACTCAGCGAGACGATCGTCCCATAGAACGATGTGGACATGTTCTTGGCTACGGCGTCGACGGACCAAACGCGCCCCATGATTTCGAGCTGGTTGCGATCGATCTGCCGGGTCAGATCGGGGCTGACGGGCTCCCAGTTGTCGCCCCGGTCATCACTGCGAAACAGCCGGTTGGCGCCAAAGTAGAGTCGCGTTGAAGAGTGTGGGCTGAGTATCAGGGCCGAACTCCAGTTCCAGCGCAGCGGCGCCTCGTCCTTGCCCGGCTGAGGTTGGATGTCGACGATCTCTCCGCTGCGCTTGTCGAATCGCACCAGCCCGCCGTACTGCCACTGGGAGTAGACGATGGCGGGGTCCCGGGGGTCGACGACCGTCTTGAAGCCATCGCCGAAAACCGTGACGAACCAATCCGCGTTGGTGATCCCGTTGCGGCTGGTGTTGCGCGAGGGGCCGCCCAGGGTGGCGTTGTCCTGGGTGCCTCCGTAGACGTTGTAAAAAGGAAAGTCGTTGTCCGGAGTCACCTTGTAGAACTGGGTGATGGGAAGGTTGGCCTTGAAACTCCAGGTTTCGCCCCGGTCGAAGGTTTCGTAGATTCCACCGTCGCAGCCGGCGATCATGTGCCGTGTGTCTTCCGGGTCGATCCACAAGGCGTGGTTGTCGACGTGCTTGGCTCGCTCGCCGACCTTGCGGAAGTTCAGGCCGCCGTCCTCGCTCACCATCATCCAGGTGTCGAGCGAGTAGACTCGATCGGGATCGAGCGGATCGACGACGATCTCCTGGTAGTACTGGGGCGACGAGGAGATGTAACTCGACCGCTTGACCCAGTTGTTTCCACCGTCGTCGGAGCGGTAGAAGCCGGCTTCCTCTCCCGCGGCTTCGACAATGGCATATATTCTGTCCGGCCGGCTGGGCGCGATGGCCAGGCCGATGCGTCCCAGGTCGCTGCCCGGCAATCCACTCTCGAGGCGGTGCCAGCTTGCACCGCCGTCGGTCGACTTGTAGATCGCCGACTCGGGTCCTCCGTTGATCAACGTCCAGGTACGCCGGCGGCGTTGATAGGCGGCGGCGTAGAGCACATCGAAATCCCGCGGATCGGCCACCAGGTCACTGACGCCGGTGTCCGGGCTGATATCGAGGATTTTCTTCCAGCTTTCCCCACCGTCTTCGGTGAGGTACAGGCCGCGGTCGCCGCCGGCTTTCCACAGCGGCCCCTGGGCGGCGACGAGCACGCGTTGAGGATTTCTGGGATCGATCAGGATCTTGCCGATATGTTCCGAGTTTTCGAGACCCATGCGCCTGAAGGTCTTTCCCCCGTCGACGCTCTTGTAGACGCCGTCGCCGTAACCAACGCTGCGTTGGCTGTTGTTTTCTCCCGTGCCGACCCAGACCACCAGGGGATGTCCTGGAGCGATCGCCAGGCAGCCGATCGAGTAGGAAGCCTGATCATCGAAGATCGGCACGAACGTCGTTCCCGCATTCTCTGTCTTCCAGACGCCTCCCGAGGCGGCGGCGACGAAGTAGCGGCTCGCGTCCGCCGGGTCCACCGCGATATCGACGATGCGGCCGGAAGTCAGCGCCGGGCCGATGGCGCGGAGTTCGAGGCCCGAGAAGGTGGCCGCCGAAAGAACGTCTTTCTGGGGCGCGGTTTTCTTCTCACCGCTGTTCTGACGTCTTGCGGCGGGGGTTGAGGGGGCGGCGAGAAGAAGGGCGGCGAAGATAAGGGGAAAAAGGCGTCTCAAGGCACAACCTCCAGAATTCCGGGACCCGGCGAAATCATCGGTCGGCTATTCTAGCGGTTGGAGGGAAGCGCTGCCGTGGTCTTGAATTTGACCATCGTTTCCGGCGGCCAGACCGGTGTCGATCGGGCCGCCCTCGACTGGGCCCTGGAGCACGGCGTCGACCACGACGGCTGGTGCCCGGCGGGTCGGCTGGCCGAAGACGGGCCCCTGCCTCAGCGTTACAGGTTGCGCGAGACGGCATCGGCGGATCCCGGCGAGCGTACCGCGAGAAACGTGCGCGACAGTGACGGAACACTGGTCTTCTGCGTCGATCGCCGGTTGAGTGGAGGGAGTGCCCTGACGGCCTCCATCGCCCGTCGGACGGGGCGTCCCCTGCTCGTCGTCCCCCGGAGTTGGGGTGTCGATCGGGCCGTCGGCGAGGTCGGGGATTTCATCCGGCGATACCGGATCGGGCGTCTCAACATAGCCGGTCCCAGGTACTCGGAAGAACCCGAAGCCGGGGCCTGGGCCCGGCGGGTCCTCGAGGCGCTGGATCTTTCCGGGTGAGGGCACGGCCCGTCCCCGGCGGGAGGGTCGAGCCTGGCGGCGCCCCGTTCAGGTCGAGTTGCAGGTGTCGGTCACCGGTGGCGCAGGCAGCTCGTCCTTGACGGCCAACTCCCGGATCTTCCGGATCAGCAAGGCTTGATCGCAGTGGCGGCTGGGTTCGCGGGCCAGTTCGTGGGCATTGGTGCATCCCCCCCAGCAATAACCAACGGCCGGGCAGTCGCGGCAGCCCTCGTCATGCAGCACGGGCATGGTGTCGAGGACCATCTTCCGGTGCCTTTCGAGCATCGGCTCGATGGGGTCATCGAGGGTTCCGAGGGGCTCCCAGTCGTAGTAGTCCGAGTAGAGGGTGCCGTCGTCGTTGACGATCAGCTTGTAGCCACCGCGGTATTTGCAGCAGGGATCCGTGCGGAGCGTGGGATTCCGCAGTGTCGCCAGGTAGGTCTGCTGAGGTCGTGGCTTGAGGCGCGTGGGGTGAATCGTCTCGAAGGCGATTCGATTCCAGGGTACACCGAGCGCCATCAGCCGCCGCTGGAAATCCTGGAACAGCTCGATGCTCGCGAACTCGTCCCGAATCGCGCCCTGCACGAGTACCTTGCCGTTCAAACCCTCCCGGCCGAGTCGCTCGAGATTTGCGAGGGTTCTTTCGAAGGGGTTGAAGTCATCCCGAAACGGATGCCGTTGGGCGTTGTGCTGGGATTCGAGACCATCGAGGCTGACTACCAGGTCATCACAGGCTCGGATCAACTCGAGATGGGCTTCCTCGAGAGGCATCGCCAGGTTGGAGGTGGCATCGCAGCGGATTTCACCGGCAACTTCCCGCAAGCAGGCGAGCGTCTCCAGGCAGAGGTCGGGCCGTAGCAGCGGTTCGCCGCCAAGAAAGGTCAGCTTGAGCGATTCGATTTCGGGACGGGCTTCGCGAAAACGGCGTACGAAATCCGCCAGGCGCCTGGGATCGACCTCGGCCCGCGCTTCCGGTACCAGCTTGTCGAGCACGGTGCAGTGGTTGCAGCGCAGGTTGCATTCCCAGGTGACGATCAGGGTCAGCACCAGGGTGCGACGGGGCCGGAACAGGCGCGACAGCAGCGCCTGCCGTTCCTGGCCGGCCAGGAAGAACTCCCTCTCGAGGGCTTGCTCGTCGGCTTCCACCGGGAGGCGACGCCCGGTCACCGTATGGTAGAGCCCGCCTTTCCCCTCGACGCCCAAGGGGACGACGTAGCGGGAAAGGCGCCGTTCGTCGTTGAGGGACAGGTGCGGCATCGAACTCTCGCGGATCCCGGCGCGGGACCGAACGTCAATCTACCGCGTCCAAGCCAGGACGCCAACTCCGGCGGATGGTCAGGAAAACGCTTCTCGCAGGATATCGGGGCTCAGTGCGTTTTCGAGAGTGGTGGGTCGCGAGAAGAGATAACCCTGCACATAGTCGAGTTCGAGCTTCTCCAGGGTCTCCAGTTCCGCTTTCGTTTCGACGCCCTCGGCCACACAGGCCGCATCGATCCGGTGGGCGAGCTTGACCAGCGTGTAGACCAGTTCCTCTCGGGCCGGGTCTTTGTCCACCGAGCGCACCAGGGAAAGGTCGATCTTGACCAGGTCGGGCCGGGTATCGAGGATCGACGAGAGGCTGGCGTAACCTGAACCCACATCATCGAGAGCGATGCGGATACCCACCTGCCGATAGTGGTGAACGGCCTTGTGGAAGAGTTCGGAATTCTGGATCGATTCCTGCTCGTTGATTTCGAGGATCACCTGATGGGGATGGAGTCCGCAGGCCTCCAGCGTCTTTTCCAGGGTCCGGCCGCTGAAGGAGGGATCGAGCAGGGCGGAAGGCATGCAGTTGAGGAAAACCACCTGGTTGGCGGGAATGTGCCCTGCCAGTTCTCTCAGGGCGATGCGCCGACAAACGACATCGAGTTCAAAAAGACTGTTGGCTTTTCGGGCCACGCCGAAGAGATGGGCCGGCGATTCCCAGATCGACCCGCGAGGGCCGCGCGAGAGAGCTTCGACACCGTAGACCGTGCGGCTGGGGAGGTGCACGATCGGCTCGAAGACCGGCCGGATCCTTTCGTGGATCACCAGGGTGGCGAGTTCGCGGAACTCCTCGAGTTCGCTTGCCTCGGCGTAGATCCGACCGTCTCGGCGGGCCTGTTCCAGGGCTACGGCGATGGTCTTTCCCGGTCGAACTGCCGCGTTGTGGGGAGCCAGTCCCCACCCGACGTCGAGCCGCGGAGCGGGCCTCAGGTAGGGGAACACCAGTTGTTGCCGATGCTTCTCGATTTGGCGTCGCAGGGTCATGGCCAATCCGGGAAGACGGTGGTCGAAAAAGTCCTGGTCACCCGAGGGACGGAAAAACATGACGACGATCTCGCCCGGGCCGTGGGTGAATCGATCCTGTTCAGTCACTGTCCCGCCAAGCGTGGATTGAACGAGTCTCTCGACCTGGGCGGCGACCTCCGAGCGGGCTCCGGCGCCGAAGCGGGCTTCCACGGCGTCGAGGGCTTCCATGCCGACGCGGATCAGGCCGATAGAGCCGGATCGGGCCAGCAGTTGATCGAGAGGTCGCGCGGCGCCCGCGAAGACCTGATCGATTTCCCGGGCGAGATCGGGCAGCGTTGCACGAGGCGACTTCTTGAGCTTCGATTCGGCCATCTTTCCCCCAATGGGTGTCACCGTGGATCTCAGTTCAGAACTAGCCGAAGGTGACCATAACCATCGTCGATCGACATGTAGAGATCGAATACCTGGTTGCCGTCGCCGGCCAGGTCAGCGGTGGTTTCCAGCGGCTCGGGGTGCGTGATGTCGAAAACGCCCTCCTCCTCCGTCAGGGCCGGGAGCACGTTGCCGCAGATGATGTTGACGACCTCGCCGAGGGCATCGTGCTGAACGTCCTCGGCGGGAGGGGTATCGGTGCCCATGAAGTTCGCGGCCAGGTCTCCCAGCAGGTCCCGGCTCAGGCGGAGTGTCATCTCGCCCACGAGCGGCCCGGAGAAACGCACTTGCATTCCGGCCCAGAGGGTTCAGGGTCGGGGAGGCTGTCGAGAGGGGCGGCCATCATGAAAACCGAGTCCAAGAAGGCCTGCTCGCATAGCTCAAAAATCACTGTCATCGGGTTCGTCACGATCAGGGTCATCGGTCTCTCCTGTCAGGCGCATGACGGTGCGTCGCAGTTCGTGCGGCTTGATCGGCTTCCTGATAAAACAGGCTCCACGGCCTTCGATTCGGTGAATACGGGTGGGACTGGCTTCGCTGGATATGACGATGACATCCAGGGGTTGGTGGGCCGGGTGAGCGCGCACTCGTTCGAGCAATTCCTCGCCGTTCATCACCGGCATGTTGATATCAGCCAGCAGGAGATCGACGCTCTGCCGATCGAGCACCTCGAGCGCCTCCTGGCCGTTTTCAGCCTGGTGGATTTCCCCGACGGGCACGTCGGCCATTTGCAGGGTGCGAATGATAGCCGCGCGCATGATCTTGCTGTCGTCGGTGATCAGCACATTGAGCGCCATCAGAGTTCCCTTTCCCGGCCTAGTACGACCAGCGAGACCTTGCCGGTGGAAAGATCGAGTTTCATGGCTCGCGACACCTCGCCCCCCACATCCTCCGAAGCGATCAGAATGCCGTTCTTCCACAGCAGCTTCTTGAGAACGACGGCATTGCGTTTCCCGATTTTGAACAAGTCGTCCTGGCTTTTGTTGGCCCGCAGGCTGGCGCCCCCGGCGACCTTCAACTCGATGCGTTTCTTGTCGGCGCCGAGAGCGTAGGCTTTCTTGAAGAGCCGGGGTACGCCGGTGTCGACGAAGATGAATGGGTTCTCGTCGGCCTTGGCCTTGTCTACGGCGGAGTTGGGGAGCATGGCATGCAGGAGACCGCCGACCTTGACGATGGGATCCCAGATCGTGATGCCCAGGCAGCTTCCCAGGGCATGGGTCACGATCTCCCCGCGGCCGTCCGCGGAAACCGCGACGTCACCCACACCCACCGAGATGACCGGCATCGCGCCCCTCAGGCTTTCCGCCGGTAGGTGGCGGGCGCAATGGACTCGTAGGGATGGTCAAGGCCGGTCAGGCTTTCGGAGTGGCCGATCAGCAGGTGCCCACCGGGTCGGAGCAGGTCGTGAAAGCGGTTGACCAGGTGCTCCTGGGTCGGTTTGTCGAAATAGATCATCACGTTGCGGCAGAAGATGGCGTCGAAAGGGCCTTTCATAGGCCAGCGAGCCATCAAGTTGAGGCGGGCGAAACTCACGGGCTTGCGCAGGATCGGGTTGGCGACGTAGACCCACTCCCCTTGATTCTTTTCTGCCTGGAAGTACTTGCGCACCAGGCTCTCATCGAGTCCATCGAGCGTGTGCCGCGGGTAGCGACCAGCCTTGGCTTCGGCGAGGACGCGGTCGGAGATGTCGGTGGCGAGGATGCGAATGTCCCACTGCTGGAAGTCCCTCAGGCTTTCCGCCAGGCAAATCACCGTGGTGTAGGGCTCCTGTCCCGTCGAACAGCCGGCAGACCACAGGCGCAGTCGGCGCGAGGCCTGGGCCTCGGGGACGACCACCTCCGCCAGGTAGCGGAAATGAGCTTCCTCTCGGAAAAAGCTGGTCTTGTTGGTGGTCAGCACATCGATCATCGCCCGCAGTTCATGACTCTCGGGATTCCGGGTCACGAAGTCGCGGTACTCGGGAATCGTCGAGATGCCGCAGGCCTTCAGCCGCTGCCTCAGGCGCGAGGCGACGAGGGCTTCCTTGCCATCCGGCATGGCGATACCGGCGTGTTTGTGGATCAGGGCCCGGATCCTCTCGTAGTCTCCGGGCGAAAGCTTTGTGTCGAGGGTGATCGGCGCTTCCGAAACGGCGGTCGACATGGGCAGCCAGGGCTCCGGCCGCCGGAAACCCGCCCGCGAGCGGCGCGGGCGGAGCCGGCAACACCCCGTATCGGTACGGAATCCACCGGACTTGACAGCAACACCCCCGGGCCCGGTGCCCATCGGGCTCCAGGGATGGATGCCCCCCCGGCCTGCGGACGGTGGAGCGGCCGCAGAGAGGAGGCTGTCGGACCGTGACAGCCGGGCGCCGACGCTGGATCAGGAATCGGGGTTGAGGATATCCTCGAGTTCCTTGCCTGCGCGGAACTTGACGACCTGCTTCGGCTTGATTTCGATGGCGGCGCCCGTCTGGGGATTCCGGCCGACGCGTCCCTTGCGCTGGCTGACGGTGAAGGTGCCAAAGCCCACCAGCGTCGTGCGCTCACCGGCCTTCAGGGAGCGTGCCACGCCATCGATCATCGATTCGATGGCCCGTGCCGCCGCTGCCTTGGTGATCCCCGCATCTGCTGCGATCTTGTCGATCAGTTCCGCTTTGTTCATGGCCGCTCCTTGATGTGGCGGGCAGAGATCCGCCGGTTGTTGGACCCAGACACACCGTTTTCTGCCGCTCTTGTCTATCATGTCTCGAGCGCGGCGGTCAACGGTCGTCTCGCCCGATCTCCGCGCCGTGGGGGGATTTCCCGGGGGCGCGGGCGTCCGGGTAGGGGATAATCGGCAGCGACGCCAGGTGACGTGGACGCCGCCGGCGCGACCCCCGTCAGGGGCGGGAGGCCAGATGCTGGATCGTCAGGAGATTGCCAAGCTGCTGCGGGAAGTCCGTTCCGGGAAAACAGGTGTGGCCCAGGCGGTCGAGCGCCTGTCCACCCTGGGGACTGCACAGCTCTCTTCGGCCCGCATCGATCACCAGCGGCCCAGCCGGCGGGGGATTCCCGAGGTGATCCTGGGGGAGGGGAAGACCACCGACCAGATCCTGGAGATCGTCGAACACCTCTTCGACAAGGGAGCGACGGTGTTGGTGACCCGCCTGCTTCCCGGCCCGGGGAAGATGCTCGCCGAGCGCTTTCCGAGGGGGAGGTACGATCCGCTTTCCAGGACTTTTTCCTGGCTTTCGCCAGGCAGGGGGCGCCGCAAGGTCAAGGGCCTGACCATCGTCAGCGCGGGGACGGCGGACTTGCCCGTGGCCGAAGAGGCGGCGGTCACGGCGGCCGTGTTTTCCCTGGACGTAGAGCGCATCTACGACGTGGGGGTCGCTGGGCTCCATCGCCTGCTCGAGCATCTCGAGGTTCTGCGGCGCGCGAAGGTGGTCATCGTGGTGGCCGGGATGGAGGGGGCTCTGCCCTCCGTGGTGGCGGGGCTGGTGGACGCTCCGGTGATCGGCGTTCCGACCAGCGTCGGCTACGGCGTGGCCCAGGGCGGCATGACCGCCCTGATGGGTATGCTCACTTCCTGCGCGGAGGGGCTGACCGTCGTCAACATCGACAACGGCTTCGGAGCGGCCTGCGCTGCAAGGGCGATCATCAAGCGGAAGTAGATGCCGGGACGATGGTCACGGATAAGTGTGAAAAACCCGTTGCAGAAAGACTTGCATCAGAGTAAAATTCATCCAACTATGCTTTAGAGTCCGAGGGTAGTCCCGCGGGGGGATCCCTACCCACGATGTACAGCGGACGCCGGAAGGTCGCGGGCAGGCATCCAGGGGCTCGGCAGTCGGGGTTTGCGGTCGGACCAGGCGCAGGAAACGCATGGCTCCAGGCAGCTACAGGGATTATCTCGAGGAGATCCGTCGGGCAGCGGACCTTGCCGCTATCGTCGGTGAGACGGTCAAGTTGCGTCGCGCGGGCAACGCCCTGGTCGGCCTGTGTCCCTTCCACCAGGAGAAGACCCCCAGTTTCCGGGTCAGTCCCGAAAAGGGGGTCTTTCATTGCTTCGGTTGCCAGGTCGGTGGAGACGTCTTCACTTACATGGCCGAGTTGCATGGTATCAGCTTTACCGAGGCGGCCGACCTCCTGGGCGAACGCTACGGCATCCCCCGTCCCCGCGTGACGGGCCGGGAGGAGGACCACTCCGGGCGCCGCCGCAAGCGGATTCTCAAGGCCCTCGAACTGGCCCAGCACTTCTTTGCCGAGCGGCTGGCGGCGCCGGAGGGAGCCCGGGCGCGGGAGTATCTCGGCCGCCGAGGCTACGGTGCCGAGGCCATCGCCCACCACGGTCTGGGCTGGGCCCCGACCGAGTGGGACCGGCTGCTCCGTCATCTTGCCGGCCAGGGCTTTTCCGGTGACGAGATTTCCGAGGCCGGTCTCGCGCTTCCCCGGCGCAGCGGCGGTGGGTTCTACGATCGCTTCCGCGGTCGGCTCACTTTTCCCATCCGCGACACCGCGGGCCGGGTCGTCTCGTTCGGCGGGCGGGCCCTCGGTGACGACGAGCCCAAGTACCTCAACGGACCGGAGTCCCCCGTCTATGACAAGAGCCGTACTCTTTTTCGCCTATCCGAGGTTGCCCAAGAGGTTCGTAGGAGTGGCCAGATCGTCATAGTCGAAGGATATTTCGACGCGCTGGGACTTTCCGCCGCGGGTATTCCAGGCGTGGTCGCGGTCTGCGGCACCGCCCTGGGGCCCCACCACGCCGACGTCATCCGCCGCTGGGCCGAGAAGGTCGTGCTCTTTTTTGACGGCGATACAGCCGGTCGGAAGGCGACGATGCGAGCTTTGGGGCCGCTGCTGGGCGCCGGGCTCGGAGTCCGTGTGGTGGCTGCGCCGGCCGGGAAGGATCCCGACGAGATGGTGCGTGCCGAAGGGGTGGAAAGAGTGCGGGAGATGATCGACGAGGCCGCCGATCTGCCCACTTTCCTCGTTTTGGAGGCGCGGCGTAGTTTCGATCTCGAGGCGATCGATGGGCGCGTGGCGGCCGTGGAGATGATGCTCGAGCACCTGGTGCTTCTGCCGAGTGCCTTGGCGCGGGCCGAGGCGGCCAGCCAGGTGGCGGCGGGGCTGGGTATCGAGGACCAGTTGATGCTTGCCGAATTGCAGCGGGCGGCGCGGGCTCGACGCAAGGAATTCCGGACGCCGCGGGGCAGCCGAGAAGCCGCCCCGGTGCGGATCGCCCCGGCAGAGGCGGTGGTGCTGCGTTTCCTCGATGGCCTCGTCGATGAAGACGAGCGCCGCGAGCTGCTGACTCGAGTGCAGGATCTGCCGCCGCAGGCGCTGGGTTCGGTGGCCCGGGCGGCCGTGACCCGGTGGAGCGAGGGTTTGGCGCGGCGGGAGCATTGGGATCTGCGCCGGCTGGCGGAGACCGCTGCCGAGGGCGAACGCCAGGCCATCCTGGCCCTCGCCTTCGAGGCTACGGCGGAGCCGGACCGCGAGGACCTGGAGGCTGCCCTCGTCAGCCTGCAGGGAGCCGCTCTCCGGGCACGCCTGAAAGAGGTGCAGCAGAAGATCGGTGCCGAGGCGGACGCGCACAGGCTGGAGGCCTTGATGGCCGAGAAGGTCAGCCTCGCCAGGGAGATTCAGGGTTTGAAACCCGTGGGAGACCGGGGAGCGGTTTCGTGAGGGAGAGAACCTCGAGGAGGAGTAGCCAGAGTCGATAGCAGTGTGCGCGAATGGCGCGAAAGGTAAGTGATGAGTTTCGTGGTCCGGGCATGGCGGCTCGGGTCGCGACCAGCGGTGGCTGACGCCATCGAGACAGGTTTTCCAATCCTGGTGTCATCCAGGTGGGAGATCGTAAATTGCGGATCGATGAGAAGTACGAGGAGGTCAAAGCCCTCCTCGCCCTGGGCAAGGAAAAAGGCTGCCTCACCCGCGACGAGGTCAAAGAGCAGCTGCCGGAAGAGTTGCTCGCCGACACGGCGGAGATGGAGGAAGTCTACGAGTTCCTCAAGACCCAGGAAATCGACGTGCTCGACCCGGAGCAAGAGACAGAGCGAGAGGACAACGAACTCTCGGATGCCCTACCCGGGCGACGCAGCGATCTACGCCGGAAGAACGATCCGGTGCCGCAGGTCGAGCACGAGCGAACCAACGACCCCGTGAGGATGTACCTCCGGGAAATGGGAACGGTACCCCTGCTCACGCGGCAGGGAGAAGTGGAAATCGCCAAGCGGATCGAAGAAGGAGAGCTGAAAGTTCTCAGGGCCCTCTCGCGCAGCCGCTTTGGCATCGATGAACTGCTGGCGATTCCCGACAGACTCAAGCAGCATCCCAAAGCCGTCGAAGAGTTCTTCGACATCAGTGAAGACACGGTCAAGGGCAAGGCCGGCAGCCTGCCCCGAGACGAGCTGATCCGGCGGAAGGTCACGCGTGCCAACAAGCGCATCGCGAAGATCCGGACACTGGTCAAGGAACTCGACGCGGTGCAGAGCCGGATGGGGCGCCTGAAAGTAGGGGCCAAGGCGCACAGGGAGGCCACCGCCAAGGCGGCCAAGCTCCAGGACGATGTCGCTCGGGCCATTCAGGAAGTGGGTCTGCACCAGAATTACATCGAGCGGCTGGCCAAGGAGGTCAAGGACGCCAACCGGCGTGCGGTGCGTCACCAGCGGATCGAGGATGACCTCAAACGTCGTCTCAAGAGCGCTCGTGACGCGGGTGTGCGTCGGGAACTGCGCCGGAAGATCGAGGACGCCCGCGATGAGACCCGCATCATCGAGGCGGAAATGCGGGCTTCCTTCGAAGATCTCTCGCGCCTGGCCCGGGAGATCATGCAGGGAGAGGCCGAGGCGGCGCTGGCCAAGAAGGACCTGATCGAAGCCAATCTGCGCCTGGTGGTGTCCATCGCCAAGAAGTACACCAACCGTGGCCTCCAGTTTCTCGACCTGATCCAGGAAGGCAATATCGGCTTGATGAAGGCCGTGGACAAGTTCGAGTACAAGCGGGGCTACAAGTTCTCTACCTACGCGACCTGGTGGATTCGCCAGGCCATCACCCGGGCCATTGCCGACCAGGCACGCACGATCCGTATCCCGGTTCACATGATCGAAACGATCAACAAGTTGGTGCGCACGGCCCGCGCGTTGGTGCAGGAGCTTGGCCGTGAGCCGACACCGGAAGAGATCGCCCGCCGGATGGATGTGCCGGCCAGCAAGGTTCGCAAGGTTCTGAAAATCGCCCAGGAGCCGATCTCACTGGAGACGCCCATCGGGGAAGACGAAGACTCCCATCTGGGAGACTTCATCCAGGACAAAAAATCCCCTTCTCCAGTGGAGGCGGTGGTCAGGATGAACCTCAAGGAACAGACGGGAACCGTTCTCAAGACCCTGACTCCAAGGGAGGAGAAGGTTCTGAAGATGAGGTTCGGCGTTGACGAAGGCAGCGAGCACACCCTGGAGGAAGTCGGGCAGTCCTTCGCGGTGACCCGGGAGCGGATTCGGCAGATCGAGTCCAAGGCCCTGCGCAAGCTTCGTCAGACCTCACGCGCGCGGCTGCTCAAGCCCTTCCTCGGGGGAGGGCCCGGAACCAGCCCGGCCCCGTGAGCTGATCATCGCCTCGGATCCCAACACCAAGAAGGCGGCCCGTCGGGCCGCCTTCTTCGTGACGCTTGCCGGCGAGTGCTACTCGCCGTCGTCTCCGATGGCCTCGTCGGGGCAGGAGTCCATCGCTTCCTGGCAAGCTTCGAGTTCTTCGTCGTTGGCCGGCTGCTTGACCACGTAGGCGTGGTCGTCGTCGTCGGTCATCTGGAAGTTCTCGGGAGCTGTGCCGATGCACACCTGGCAGCCGCCGCAGTTCTCGTCAACGTAGAACTTGCCCGCAGCGTTCTCGGGATGCTTGGCAGAAGGATCAGCCATGACGTTGTCCTCTCTTGCGAATGGGTGAGAGTGCGGTGAAGACGACAAAACCTGCGCGGTAAGTTAGCTTGATTTTCGGCGGAAAACCACAGGGCAGGGCGCCTAAATTGCAAAAAACAGGTGTAAGCAGGGGGCGCTTAGATCCCGGGTCTGCTGGTCCTGGAGCGGCTCGTCCCGGTACGGGTCGGCCTCGATCTGGAAGAGGATCAGGGCTTCGGCGTGCTCCGCGTCGAGCCACTGCTCGAGCTGCTTACTGGAGGCCGGTGGTCCGTTGCGGTCGAAAAGGGCGATGCCGTAGTGGTCCGGAGCGAGAGTCGAGGCGGGGACGACCGCCTGGTACTCGGTACAACTGCCCTCGTCGCTCGCCAGAGTGCCCCCCGTGGATAGCAAGAGCTGGTAGAGCACTTTGCGGCTGCCGTCCGCATCCTCGCGGAACAGTATCGCCGCCGGCGGTCGGCTGACCCTGCAGGCGACGAAGCGCAGCATCAGCTTGTCGCTGCGGGCCGCTTTCTCGCCGTCCGCCAGGGGAATGAAACCACGGCGGTCCCGGTCCCGCGGGATCACCGCCTGGCTGGTGGAGGTGTTGGGCAGGAGGAAGTCGCGTCCGCTGTTCCTGCCCAGCCGAAGGGCCGAAACGGTGGCCAGTTCGGCCGAGGGGCCGGGAATCTCCATCTCGGCCAGGGCTGCGCCCACTTCACCGGTGGCCAGGTCCTCCACCAGGACGCGGACCTGGTACACCCCGGGACCGGGAAGCGAGCAATGATCGCGAAGGATCAGCATCGCAGGCGGAAAGCGCGCCGGCGCCTGCCGGGCGCGAACCTGGTGCTCCCGGCCGTCGCCCAGCCGGCAGATCGTTTGGTTGCGGCTGTCTGTGACCAGGCCCTCCCAGCTCAACTCCGCCTGGAAGGTGCCGCCGTGGGCCTTGAAGAAGAGGTCGGCAAGTACCACCGAGACCTCGATCGGCGTGAAGTAGCTCCGGCCCTCCTTCTGCGGGTAGGAGGCGGTCACCCGTACCTCTGGAAAGCGGTGGGCCGTGGGTTCCATCAGTGCCGCCAGGCGCTTGTACGTCCTTAACTTGTCCCGGTCCAGCAGGGTGAAGCCCGAGGTGGAGCGAATCCGGTAGTGCCAGTACTCGGGATGGGCCTTGGTGTCCAGGGCCACGGTCACCGAATGGCGTCTCGATCCCCGGGCCGGGGGAGCGACGGGAATACTGAAAAGGTAATAGCAAGAAAGCTGTTCCACAGCCCGGTCGAAGCTCACCGAGAGTCGGCCCGCCGACTCGATGAATTCGCCCCCCGTGGAGGCGGAGAGGTAGCCCAGCAGACGGGAGCTGGCGTCGGCCCCTCTCGATCCCAGCAGGCCCCTGGCATCCACCGTCCAGATGGCGAATCCTCTCTGGGCGGCCAGGAGAAGGTCGGCGGTATAGGCCATCCAGAGCTCCTCGGGCAGATCGAACCAGCCACTGCTGAAGAGGATCACCGCCTTGCGGCCCGGGAGGGACGCGTGGGAGATCAGCACGCTCTCCAGGGCGGCCAGGGAGGGGCGGGGGTCGGTTTCGAGCGCGGCCAGGACGCTGGTGGGCGCCGCCACGTCCTGGAGCCCTGTCAGGGAGCGATCGGCCGACAGGTCCAGGCCCGGCAGCGAGATCTCCATCGCCGGCAGGCGGCGGTCCGGCAGGCGGCGGGTATCCGGGTCGAGGAAGCCGCGCAGGTCCGGCGACCGGATGGCCTGCTGGGGATCCCGGGCGATCGCCTCGAGCCTCGCGGCGGGGGACTGGCGGGACGGCCCTTCCGAGAGCGTCCGCCGAAGCCGCGTCGCGGTCTGGCGGATCGCCTCCGGCCGGGAGCGAAAACCGTCGGTAAGGGACATCAGCTGGCGCCGAAAAGTGATGACCTTGACCCGCAGGTCGTGCTGTTCGGCCGCACCGGCCAGGTCATCCAGGGCCCGGGCCACGGCGAAGCGCATCCGGGCATCGAGGAAGTTCAGGTCCACCAGCACGATGAGTGTTGGGCGTTGCTCCGCCCCGCCTGGATCTTCGCCGGGGGCCGGGCAGATCTCGTCGAATTCCACGCGGCTGTCGGTTTCGGGATCGAGGTGGGAGCCGTCGATCCAGAGTCGAAAGGCCGACCGGGGGATGCCTCGGACGGAGCCCCACTGGCTGCCCCGGGGATCGATGACAGAGACATCGACTTGCACGCGGTGGACCTGCTGGAGGTCCATTCTCCCGGTGCGCTCCACCGGAGCCTCTTGGCCCACGGAGGCGCCAGGCCAGGGACCCGGGAGAAAGGCAATCAGGCAGAAAAGAAGGGAGAAACTCCCCATGTGCTGTGATAAACTACCGGTTTTGGGGTCCATAGCTCAGATGGTTAGAGCGGCTGACTCATAATCAGCTGGTCCCAGGTTCGAGCCCTGGTGGGCCCACCACGAGGGATCGTCGGGTAGTCGGAGGATGGACTTTGAACGATAACATCCAGCGTCTGATACGCCTCCAGGAGATTGCGTTCGAGATCCGGGACCTCACCGCTCGCCGGGACGCCGTGCCCAAGCGGCTGGCTGAACTCGAAGCGGCCTTCCAGGAGAAGATAGAGGAGATCGGGGCCGAGCGCTTGACCCACGAGACTCTCGTCAAGGAAGTTGCGGAGCTTCGCGAGGCCGAGCAGGAGAATCGGCAGCGTCTCGAGCGGGCTCAACGAAAGCTGATGGAAGTCAGCAACCAGCGTGAGTACAGCGCTGTACTCAACGAGATCGACACCACCAAGACCCGTCTGGCCCAGATCGTCACCGAGATCGGGGGCCGCGAAGAGCGGATCGAGGAACTGTCCGGGCCCGCGGCCGAGGCCGACGAGCGGATCGCCGCGGAGCGGGAGCGCACCGACCAGGAGCGGAGCGCCATCGAGCAGGAGTTGAGCGTCATCGTCTCCCGTCTCGACGAGCTGGCCGCCCAGAAGGAGGATCTGGTCGCCCGGCTTCCGGCGCCCTACGTCCGTCGCTTCGAGACGATTTTCAAGGCGCGGCAGGGCGTGGCCATGGCCAAGATTTTCCATGGAGCTTGCGGCGCCTGCCATGTGCGGCTCCGGCCCCAGGTGATCAACCTGGTTCAGCGGGGGGAGGAGCTGGTTTCCTGCGAGAGCTGCAGGCGCTTCCTCTACACCGTTCCCGACGTAGCGGCCGAAGCGGGGGACGAGCCCGATCCTCCCGCAGGCCCCAGTAGCAAGGAGGGGGTTTCCCGCCCGGGGCATTCCGCCGCCACAGGATCCTGACGGCCATGCGCATCGAAGCCTGGGTCGACGGGGGTGCCCGAGGCAATCCCGGTCCTGCCGGCTGGGGTGTTCACCTGCTGCTCGACGGGCGGGAGATCCTGGATTTGTGGGGCTTTCTGGGCGAAACCACCAACAATGTCGCTGAATACCGCGCCCTGATCGCCGCCCTGGATGCGGCCGCCGATATCGGTGCCGACCAGGTCGTGGTGCGCACCGATAGCCAGCTGATCCAGCGCCAGGTCACTGGGCGCTACAAGGTGCGTCAACCCCATCTCCAGGAGCTTTTGGCCCAGGTCCGGCAGCGTGCGGGCAAGTTGGCGTCTTTCGAGATTCATCACGTGCCCCGGGCCGAGAACAAGGCGGCGGACGCGCTGGCCAACCGGGCGATGGATCTCCGCTCCTCCGGCTCGGAGCGCCTTGCCGAACCATGAACACCTCCGCGCGGGTCGGTGAAGTGTTGGAGAAAATCGACCGCGCAGCACGGCGGGCAGGGCGGGACCCCGCCGAAATCGAACTCATCGCCGTGAGCAAGACCCACTCCGTCGAGCAGATCGACGCGGTACGGGCGGCGGGCGTCCAGAGTTTCGGCGAGAACCGCATCCAGGAAGCCCTGGCGAAGATTGCCCGGCGTCCCGATCTGCGGTGGCACTTCATCGGCAGGCTCCAGCGCAACAAGGCCCGCCGGGCCGTCGAGCACTTCGTGCTGATCCACAGTGTCGACTCGTTACGACTGGGCGAGGCTCTCGACCGTATCGGCGGAGAGACCGGGAGGGTGGTGGAAGTCCTGGTAGAGGTGAATCTGGGCGCTGAAGCGAGCAAGGGCGGCGTTTGCCTCGACCGGCTCGAAGACCTGGTGCGGGGACTGGCCAGGTTCGAGCACCTCGAGCTGCGGGGCCTGATGACGGTTCCGCCCCCGGCTTCCGACCCTGAGGAGACGCGCCCTTTTTTCCGCCGGCTGGCCGAGGAGCGCCGGCGCCTGAGAGCACTGGGCCTTCCCAGGGCCGGTTTCGAACACCTCTCCATGGGGATGTCGGCGGATTTCGAGGTGGCCATCGAGGAGGGGGCGACGATGGTGCGTATCGGCTCGGCTCTCTTCGGACCGCGAGGTCGCGTCTCCCCCTGAACGAGACTGTCTTTACAGCTTCTCCGTCAACCCCTATCGTTGCGGGGGTGAGAACGCCGCGTCCGCCCGGCGCGGTTCCCGACGCGGGGAGATGCCAGTCATGCCGTTGACTCCGCTCGATATCGAGGCCCGCTCTTTCAGTCGCCAAGTCTGGGGTTTCCACCGTGGCCAGGTGGCCTCCTTCCTGCGCGCCTGCGCCGACTCTCTCTCCCAGGCCAACCTGGAGAAGGAGGACCTCCAGCGGTCGCTGCAGGCCTTGCGTGCCGAGGTCGACGATTTTCGGCAACGGGAGAAGACCCTGATCGAGGCCCTTGCCGCCACCGAGCGGCTGGCCGAGGAAAAGCAAGCCATGGCTCAGGCGGAGGCCGAGCAGATCATCGCCGAAGCCCGCCGTCACGCCGAACAGATCATCTCCCGTACCCGCTCCGAACTGACTCGCATCGAGCAGCAGATTCTGCGGCTCAAGGTGGAGCGGGAGACCTTCGAGCATCGTCTGACCGGCCTGCTCGACGAGCACCGGAGGCTGCTCGAGTTGCGACGCCAGGAAGTGGGCGTGGCCGAGCGGCTTCAGCCTCGCAGTACCGTGCCTCCTCCCGTGGCCCCGTCTTCCGGGGGCGAGCAAGCCCCGTGAGTTCCCCGGCGGACGCCGATTTCCTTCTCGTCGGCGCGTCGGAGCTGGTGACCTGCGCCGGGAGGGCTCCAGCCGCGGGAAGGGAGCAGTCCCGGGTCGCGGTGATCGAGGGCGGAGCCCTGGCGGCCCGCGCGGGGAGGATCGTCTGGGTCGGTCCCGCCGCAGAGGTGGAGTCCCGGATCCGTATGCTCGACGGGGCCCGTCGGCTGGACGTGGAGGGCCGGGCCGTACTGCCGGGCCTGGTGGATACCCACACCCACCTGGTCTGGGCCGGTGGGCGCGCCGATGAGTTCGAACGACGACTGGCGGGGGCGAGTTACGGCGAGATCCTGGCCGGCGGGGGCGGGATTCTCCGCACCGTGGAGGCGACCCGGTCCGCCGGTTTCGAAGAACTGCGCGAAGTCGCTCTGCGTCACATGGAGGCGCTGGCTCGCTTCGGGGTGACCGCGATGGAGGTCAAGAGCGGCTACGGTCTCGAGACGGCCACCGAGATACGCATGCTGGAGGCGGCCCTCGCGGCGGGGCGTCAGCGGCCCTTCGCCCTGACCAGTACCTTCCTCGGTGCTCACACGTTGCCCCGCCAGGCACGGGGTTCGGCCGCCGCCCGAGAGGAGTATCTGGCCCAGGTGACCGACGAGATGATCCCGGCCGTGGCACGTCGCGGTCTGGCCCGCTTCGTCGACGTCTTCATCGATCGGCATGCCTTCAGTGTGGAGGAGGCGCGCCGGGTATTTCTGGCCGCCCGGGACCACGGCTTGGGCATCAAAGTCCATGCCGGTCAGCTCGCCGCCGATGGGGGCGCCGAACTCGCGGCGGAGATGGGCGCGGTTTCCGCCGATCATCTCGAGCATCTCTCACCGAGCGGGGTCGAGGCCCTGGCCCGTGCGGGGACCGTAGGGGTTTTGCTGCCCGGCGCGACCCTGTTTCTGCGCAGCCACGACTATGCCGATGGGCGGCGGATGGTGGACGGGGGCATGGCGGTGGCGGTGGCGACCGATTTCAACCCGGGGAGTTGCCCTTCCCCGTCCTTGCCCCTGATGATGCAGCTCGCCTGCCTGTATTGTGGCCTGAGCGTCGATGAGGCCATTGTGGCGGCGACCCTCAACGCCGCGGCCGCGTCGGGCCTCGAGGGCCTTACGGGAAGCCTCGAGCCCGGCAAGCGCTGCGACCTGCTGATTCTCGACAGCGCCAACCGCAGGGATCTGCTCTACCACCTGGGTTCACCACCTATCTGGCGGGTCATCGCGGCCGGGCACGACGTGGGAGCCGTCCCCCCGCCTGCTGCCTGAGGTCGCGGGCGGGCTTTCGGTCATCGTTCGTGGTGGACCTGCTCTTCTTCCAGGGCTGGTTCGCGGGAGACGATCTTGGCGTCGATGGTCGCGGGCCCCTGGCCCGCGGGCGCTGAGCGAGCCGCGGTTCTGCGCGGTGAAAGATGCGGACGGCGATGGCGACGGTCGACGTCGCGGAAGACCCCCCGAGCCAGAAGACCTCCCGAGCAAGATGTCGGCTGGTTTCACATCCTGAGCGACTCGTAGGTCTCGTCGAAATCCCAGACCCACTGGTAGAAGCCCAGGTCTACCTCCACCTTGTGCTGCACCTTGACTGTGACCGAGCTGCGTGAGCGTTTGATCTTCACCTTCTTTTTGTCCAGAGGCAGGCCCAGTTCCTCGGCCTTGTCCAGGATACGCTTGCGCAAGGCGGCTTCGTCCCAGCGTCCGCCGCGGGTGGCGGCGAAGCGGGCCTGGCTTTCGCAGTAGTCATGAAACTCGTACACGGCAACCTTGGCCGGGATGATCCGAACAGCGGCGAAGACGCCGGTGGCCATCAGGGCGATCCATACGATGACGCCGAGTCGGCCGTTGCCACGTTGGTCGTACACGTCGTCCTCCCTCGAAATCGAGCGATCCCGCAGGTTCAATCTAGGTGCCGGCCGCCTTGGAGGCCAGCCCTTCGGGGCCGTGGCGATCGGGGCGGTGGATCGGGCGCGAGTCTCCACGGAAGGGGCTTTCCGGCGGAGCCCTTCGTCACCCGCGGAGGGCCTCGAAGAGCGATTCGAGGTAGGATGGCCGGTGATGAGTTCCGATCGCTCCCCGGACCCCCAGGAGATTCTGCGCCGGACGAGCCGCACCTTCGCGCTTTCGCTGGCGGCCCTGCCGGGGGTCATGCGAGAGCCCGTGGAGGTGGCCTATCTGCTGGCTCGGGCCGCCGACACCATCGCAGACACAGGCCCGGTGGCGGTCGAAAAGCGGATCGAAGGGCTGCGGGCGCTTCGGGCGGCTGTCGCGGGGGCCGGGTCCGGACCGCCGGATTTCGCGGGTGTCGGACCGGGCTCGGGGCGTGACGATCCGGTGGCCGCGGCGGAAGCAGCCCTGCTGGACGGCATTCGGCCCTTGCTCACCCGGCTGGAGGCTCTCGATCCGGCCGATCTCGGCGAAGTTCGCCGGGTCGTCGCCCGCCTGTTGCGAACGATGGAAGGCGAGTTGGCGTGGTTTCTCCCCGGGCAGCGCGCGGGTGTCACGGCCTGGCCCGATGCCCCGGCACTGGAAGCCTACACCGACGGCATCGCCGGCTGTGTCGGACCGTTCTGGATGCGACTGGTGCGGCGCCACGTACACGCCTTCTCGCCAAGGGAGTTTCGCATGTTGGAGGTCGAGGCCCGGCGCTATGGGCGAGGTCTGCAACTGGTCAACATTCTGCGCGACCTGCCCCGTGATCTGCGGCGGGGAGTGTGCTTTCTTCCCCTGGACGAGCTGGCAGCGGTAGGGCTGCAGCCCGGAGATCTGCTGCGGGGGGAATGGGTCGCGCCCCTGGCCCCCGTGCTTGAACGCTACGGGAGACGCGCTCGCTGCGGCCTGGTCGCAGGCCTGGCCTTGGCGGCGAGGATCCCCGTTCGGTCGTGGTCCGTACGGATCGCCACCGCCCTTCCCGCCGTGCTGGGGCTGCGCACCCTCGAGCGACTCGAGGGCCACCCCCGGCGTCTCGATCCGGCGGCGCGCATTCGAATCTCCCGGAGAAGCGTCCGATGGGAGATGCTACGCACCGCTTTTCTTTGCCTCCTGCCGAAGGGGCCCCGCCTGCTGGTGTAGGCTGGGCCTGCAAGTTTCCCCGTCTGAGCGCGTAGGAGGCTGTCGCTCGAGCGGTAAACCGGAGAAAAACCATGGATACCAAGTCCCGCTGGCCCCACGAGGCGCCAGAAATCCAGATTCCCAGACTCTCGCAACTGCCACGCAAGACGATCCTGGCGATTGTCGTTGCCGTGGCCATCGTCGTGCTGGCGTCCCTTTCTTTCTACCAGGTCGGCCCTGACGAGGAAGCGGTCGTGCTGCGCCTTGGCAAGTACCGAGGTTTTACGATGGAGCCCGGTCTCCGCGTCGCGATTCCTTTCGTCGACAGGGTCTACAAGGTTCCCACCCGCCGGCAGCTCAAGCAGGAGTTCGGTTTTCGCACCCTGCAAGCAGGACGGGTGACGCGATACTCCGGGAAGGACTATCCGGAAGAGTCCCTGATGCTCACCGGTGACCTGAACGTGGCGGATGTGGAGTGGATCGTGCAGTACCGCATTGGTGATCCCTACCGGTTTCTCTTCCGGGTGCGCAGCGTGGAGGAGACTTTCCGGGACCTCTCCGAAGCCGTCATGCGTGAAGTGATCGGGGACCACAGCGTGGACGAGGTGCTGACCATCGGCCGCGCCCAGATCGCAGAGGACGCCAAGAGGCGGCTGCAGGAACTGTGCGACAAGTTCGACACCGGCATTCAGGTCGAGCAGCTCGTCCTCCAGGACGTCAATCCTCCCGAGCAGGTCCGAGCCTCTTTCAACGAGGTCAACCAGGCCGAGCAGGAGAGAGAAAAGTTGATCAACATGGCCGAGGCGGAACGGAACAAGGCGGTCCCGAGAGCCCAGGGCGAAGCCGCCGAGCAAATCAGCCGTGCCGAAGGTTACGCCATCGAGCGGGTCAACAACGCGAAGGGAGAGGCGGCCCGTTTCCTTGCACTTTACGAGGAGTATCGTAAGGCGCCACGGGTGACCCGGAGGCGCATCTACCTCGAAACCATCGCCGCGGTGTTACCGGCCATGGGCGACAAGATTGTCGTGGACGAAAAGCTGAAGAACATGCTTCCCTTGCTGAATCTCTCCGGAGGGTCCGCGTCTCCGCCGGTTTCCGCCGCCCCGAAAGGAGGTGGACGATGAGAGGCCGGCTTTTCGTGATCATCGTTCTCCTGGTTGCGCTGGTCTTCAGCGGTCAGGCGTTTTTCATCGTCAACGAGCCCGAGCAGGTCGTGATCACCCGTTTCGGCGCTCCCGTCGGTGATGCCATCTCCGAACCGGGGCTGCATTTCAAAGTACCCTTCATCGACAAGGTCAATAGTTTCGACAAGCGTTGGCTGGAATGGGACGGCGACCGCAACCAGATTCCGACCAAGGACAAGAAGTATATCTTCATCGATACCTTCGCCCGCTGGCGCATTGCCGATCCGCTGAAATACCTGCAGGCCGTGGCCAACGAACGCGGCGCCCAGTCGCGCCTGGACGATATCATCGACGGTAAGACCCGTACGGTGATTGCGAGCTACGACCTGATCGAGGTCGTGCGCTCGAGCAACCGGCCTTTCGAGGTCAGTGAGGAGCTCAAGGAACTCGCGCCGCCCCAGGTGCTCAAGGTCTCCGCCGGGCGTACCCGTCTCGAACAGGAGATCCTGGAGATGGCCGCCGAGGTCACCCCGGACTACGGCATCGAACTGGTCGATGTCCGCTTCAAGCGAACCGAGTACATCGATGCCGTCCGCTCCGAGGTCTACAACAGGATGGTCTCTGAACGACGCCGCATCGCCGCGCGCTACCGCTCGGAAGGCCAGGGTAAGAGTGCTGAGATCCGCGGCGAGATGGAAAAGGAACTGCGGGGCATCCGGTCCGAGTCCTTCCGCAAGGCCGAGGAGATCCGGGGTAAGGCCGATGCGGAAGCGACGCGGATTTACGCGGAGGCTTATAACCGGGATCCCGAGTTCTATGCGTTCCTCAAGACCCTCGAGACCTGGAAAGATTCCCTGGACTCCGATACGCGCATGCTGCTGACTACCGACGCCGAGTTCCTCCGGTATCTCAAGAAGGCGCGCTGAGGGGGCGTCGCAACGGAAGAGGGCGGATGAGGGGACTCCGGAGGGAGTCCCCTCATCGCTCCTGTCGCTCGCGGGTCGCGACCAGCCCGCGCGTGATTTCTTTCATCATCTGCAAGATGTTGTGCGACGCGTTGGCCCGGGAGGGTGTCAGTGAACGGGTCAGGCCGGCCCGCTTGAGCACCTCCGGATCGACCGCGAGGATTTCCTCCGGCCGGAGGCCTGAAAGGCCTTCGACAAGGATCGCCACCAGGCCCCGTACCAGGTGGGAATCGGCGGAAGCGGAGAAATACACCCGCCCTTCTTCGAGACGACCGGTGATGTGCACACCCGAAACGCAACCCGGGACCCGGTTGTCGGCGCGGCGCTCGGTGGGGGGCAGTTCATCGAGAGCATGGCCCCGTTCGATGAGGAGTTCGAAGTACTCCTCGGGATCGTCCACCTCCCGGAATGTCTCCAGGATCTCTTCCAGCTGAGCGGGCGTAGGGGACATCTGCAGACCTCCGGCGGCTGGCATCCGCCGCATGAGTCTCGCCCGCCCGGGCCCGCGGGGCAAATCCCCCGGTCAGGGTGTTTCGGGCCGGCTCCGCACTTCCCGGCCGCAGCCGTCGACCACGGTCACATGGTAGAAAGCGGTGCCGGGAGAGGCGTCCGACCAGGAGGTCGCA
This sequence comes from Acidobacteriota bacterium, assembly GCA_030949985.1. NCBI lineage: Bacteria > Pseudomonadati > Acidobacteriota > Acidobacteriota bacterium. The sequence continues at coordinate 113,232 of JAUZRX010000021.1, read as the reverse complement.
GCGGTGTCGAGCACCGGGGGCTCGAAATCGACGCCGCCCGGTTCCGTCGCCCGGCGGATCCGGTAGCTGGCCGCACCCGGTGTCGGCCGCCAGCTGAGGACGGTGCCTCGCCGGGTCGCGTCGATACGAAGACCTGCCAGGGGCTGGGCCGCCTCCGCGACATCCACCGCCCGGTGGGCCGGGCTCGAGACGTTGCCGCGGCTGTCGATGGCGCGGACTTCCACGTGGTGGCGGCCCCCGGCCAGGGCGAGGGTCAGTTCGAAGGCCTCGGTCGACTGATCGAAAGCGCCGTCGGCGGGGTAGACCAGGCCGCGCTGCCAACCGCCGTTGTCCACACGGACCTCGACACGCGCGATGCGGCCCAGGCCGATGGCTCGGCGCGGGGTGACGTTGAGTGGGTTGGCGTTGGGCAGTCGGCCGACGCCGGCGGTGCCCTTGAGAACGACAATGCCGTCGCAGGAGGGGTCGGGCGAGTCGATTTGCAGGCTGATCTCCGGGGGGGCCTCGAGCAGGTCCGGGGTGCCGTCGCGATCGGAGTCGAATGTCCCCACCTGGCGCCGGGTGGCCGGGCTGGCCGCCAGGGAGGTGTCCCGCATCACATCGGCTTCGGGGGTCAGGCAACCCAGCTCGCAGTTCTCATTGGTGCCGGCCAGGTAGCCGCTGCTATCGGAGCAGGCGCACTGGGAACCGGCGAACTGGTCGAGGGCGTAGAAGACGTGGTGGAGTTCATGCCGGAGTACCAGGTCGAAGCGAGCGGCTCCCCAGCCGCCGACCTTCGAGCTGAGCACGGCATGGGGTCCGCCCAGCCAGGCCCAGGCGAATCGTCCGTCGGCGAATCGTCCGTCGGCGTCACGCTCGGCATTGGCCACGAAGAGGTTCACCGCCCAGTCGCTGCCATCGGCGATGCGGGTCCGGTCGGCCAGGGCGCGGGAGGCGACCAGCGGCGAGGTCTCGCCCAGGCCGAATCCGGCGAGGATCTCGCCGATCCAGCGGGCCGCGCCATCGGCCCGGCCCGGGTGGCCGGGGAGCGTGATCGGTTCGACTTCGGTCCTCAGTCGCGCATCGGTGCGCCCGGAAAGCAAGTGCACCGTGAAGACCAGGTCGGCGCCGGGATAGAGCGTGACCAGATCCGCGCAGACCTGGAGAGTCTCGGCGAGAATCTTGGTTTCCAGGGCTTCGGTCCAGTTCTCCGCTTCCGGGCCCTGGCGATCCCAGCTCTCGGGAAGCAGCAGGTTCAGACTGATCCGTCCGGCCAGGTACTCGCTGGTGTTCTGCCAGGTCGCCCCCAGCGGTCGCCCGGCTTCGCCTTCCTCCGGAGTCTCGTCGAGTGGAGGGAGATCCCACCACTCGGGGGCCAGCAGGGCGTCCTGGGGCGGAGGACTGCCGGGAGGCGGTTCGAGGTCGACCGTGGGGGTCGTCAACTCGAGAACCAGGGTGGCCATGCGTGCTCCCGGATCCAGGGAGCCGCTCTCGATCCGGGCCCGGGCCTGGCTGCCGTAGATCCGTAGACGCGCGTCTCGCTCCAGCGCCGGTGCCCCTCCTGGACGCAGCCGGGCCAGGGCCACTTCCAGCTCGGGTACCCAGGCGACCAGGCGGCCGCCACCGAGACCGAGAAGTTCTTCGAGCTGCTGGGGGTCCATGCCCTCGGCGGCGATCAGTACCTTTTCCGCTGCGGCCCGGTCCTGTGGGGCTCCCTGGACCTGGACCCAGGGAAGCGACAGGCCGATCAGGACGATCGCGGTGAACAGAGACGGGCGGTAGGCAGGCCGACAGTGATGCGGATCCATGATTCTCCCCGGGGAGCCGTCCTCCCCGGGGCAATATGGGTTCCTGTCTCGCCTGTTGGCTACGTCGGGACTGGTCCGACCTCAGGGGGTGGGGGGGAGGGTTTCGAACACCTTCGCTATTTTTTCGATAGCCTCGTCCACCTGGTCGGCGGTGATGCAGAGGGGAGGGGCGACCCGGATGGTGTGCGTATGGGTTTCCTTGCAGAGCAGGCCCTCGGTTTGCAGGGCCTCGCAGTAGCGGCGGGCCCCGCCGGCCTCCGGGTTCAATTCGATGCCGATCCACAAGCCGATCACCCGCAGTTCGCGGACGGCGGAAGCGGCGATGGCCTCGAGGCCCTGGCGGAAACGCGCCCCCATGGCCGCGGCACGGTTGGGTAGATCTTCGTCGATCAGCACCTTGAGGGCTTCCCGGGCCACGGCTGCCGCCAGGGGGTTGCCCCCGTAGGTCGAGCCATGGTCGCCGGGGTTGAACACGCCCATGAGTTCGTCGTCGGCGAGGAAGGCCGAGACCGGGTAGAGCCCGCCGGAAAGCGCCTTTCCCAGGATCAGGCCATCGGGCCGCACGCCCTGTTCGTGCTGGTAGGCGAAGAGCTTGCCTGTCCGGCCGAGGCCCGACTGGATCTCGTCGAGAATCAGCAGCACCCGTTCCCGCCGGCAAACCTCCTGGAGCCGGGTCAGCGTGCCTGCCGGAGGGACGATGATGCCGCCCTCGCCCTGCACGGGTTCCATCAGCACGGCCACCGTGTTGGGGCCGATGGCCTTTTCCACCGCATCCACGTCGCCGTAGGGCAGGATGCGGAACCCCGGGGTCAAGGGGCCGAAACCGTCCTTGTACTGGTCCTCGGACGAGAAGGAGACGATGGTCACGGTTCGTCCGTGGAAGTTGTTCTCGAAGACGATGATCTCGGCCTGGTCGGCCGCCACCCCCTTGACCTGGTAGCCCCACTTGCGGGCCGCCTTGATGGCGGTTTCCACGGCTTCGGCGCCGGAGTTCATGGCCAGCACCTTCTGGTAGCCGGCCAGGGTGGCCAGCTCTTCGCAGAAGGGGCCGAACTGATCGTTGCGGAAGGCGCGGGAAGTCAGGGCGAGCTTTCGGGCCTGCTCGACCAGGGCCGATACGATCCGCGGGTGATTGTGGCCCTGGTTGACGGCGCTGTAGGCCGCCAGGCAGTCGAGGTAGCGTCGCCCCTCGACGTCCCAGACGTAGCAACCCTCACCGCGGGTCAGGACCACGTCGAGGGGATGGTAGTTGTGGGCGCTGAAGCGGTCCTCGGTGGCGATCAACTCGGCAGGTGAGGGGGCGTGTGTCACGGCGGTTCTCCTGGAAGCCGATGGTCTTCGGGCGGGTCACTGGCCTGGGCCATGATGCCACCGGTGGTGCCGGAGGCAAGCCGGTCACGGAAGGCCATGCGGTTGGGTATCCTTGAGGGGGGAGGGGGCCAAGGAGGCGAAGCGTGGCCGCGCGCAACGAGGTCGTCGACTACCTCGAGACCTATCTCGAACCGGGCGCTGTGCAGGACTACTGCCCCAACGGCCTGCAGGTGGAGGGACGCGAGTCGATCCAACGCCTGGCGGTGGGTGTCACGGCCTGCCAGGCCCTGATCGAAGCAGCGGCGGCGTGGCGGGCCGACGCTTTGCTGGTCCACCACGGCATTTTCTGGAACTCCGCCCGGGGTGTGCGTGTCGAGCGCTCTCTGCGCCGCCGCCTGGAGGGGCTGTTACGGGCCGAGATCAACCTGCTGGCCTACCACTTGCCCCTCGACCGGCATCCGGAGGTGGGTAACAACGCGGTTCTGGCCCGCCGCCTGGGCGCCGTCGACGTGGAGCCGGCGTTCCCCTCGGGGGGCGTTCCCGTCGGTCTGGCCTGCCGGCTGGCGCAGAACGTGGACGCCGCGGAGTTCTTCGGCCGTATTGCCCGGGCCACGGGACGTGATCCCCTGGTGGTCGACGGCGGCCCGGCGCGGCTGCGGAGCTTCGGCGTGGTCACCGGGGCCGATCCCCGCTCGGCGGAAACCGCCGCGCGGATGGGTCTCGACCTCTTCCTGACCGGCGAGAGCAGCGAGGCGATGGTGCATCTCGCCCGGGAAGAAGGCCTGCACTTCGTCGCGGCGGGGCATCACGCCACCGAGCGTTTCGGCGTCCAGGCTCTCGGCGAGCATCTCGCCCGTCGCTTCGGCCTCGAGCAGCGTTTCATCGAGATCGGTTCCCCCGTCTGAGCCGCCGTTCGCCGCGAGCCGTTTGCCGCTCTCCGGGAGTCCGTGGCGATGCCGTGCCCGGGCTCGCGAGCCGGGGGGGGCGCGGCGTGGGCGGATGCCCTGCTTCTCGCTTCCGGGATGTCCCTCCCGGAGTGGTCTTGGCGTGACCGGTTTTCCCGTCTTGGATGACCGGTGTGGGCCCGGAGCCCGGGAGTCGCTTCACTGTGGTGCCAGCCAGAGATCCGCCCGACACGACCCGTCCTCCTGCAGGAGCGCTGGCGCGCCTGGGGGAGGAGCTTGCCACCCGGCACTACGGTCTGTGGGTGCGGCGGGAGGTGCTGGATTGGGCGCGTCGCTTCATCCGTACTGGAGCCATCCGCCCGCGCCGGCGGGTGGAACAGGCGGCGGTGCAGCTCTTCGTGGAAGGAGTCGCCCGGCGGGAGGGGCCGGATGCCGCGGCCGCGGCGGCCTGGGCGTTGGTCTTTTTCTGCCGCCACGTGCTCGCCTGCCGCGGGCCCTGGCTCGACGCCCTGCTCGAGGCGCACCCGTCTCTTCGCTGGCCCCGTTCGCTCTCCCGGGCCGAGGTGCGGCACTGGTTGGCCCGCCTCGACGACCGTCTGCAACTGGTCGCTCTGCTGATCTACGGCTCGGGGCTGACCCTGGGGGAATGCCTGACCCTGCGCCTGCGCGACCTGGACCCAGCGTCCGCCCGGCTCCGCATCGCCGACGGTCGACGACGGCAGCGTGTCACCTGGATCGCCTTCCGCGCCGGGCGGCCGCTCGGGCGACAGATCGCACGGGTGCGACGCCGTCACCTGGAAGAGCGCCGCCGTGGAGGCGGCTGGGTGCTGGTTGCCGACCCGGGCGACGCGAGGCCGCGCAAGACCCGGCGGTTGGAGTGGCAGTTCCTCTTTCCCGCCGAGTCCCCCCCATTGCCTGCTGGTGTGGTCGATTGTCGACGTGGCTTGCCCGGCCATCGAGGGCGGGTGGAAGCCCGGTTGCGGGAGGGGGCCCGGCGGGCCGGCCTGGGGGGCGCGGTGGGAGCGCCCAGTCTGCGCCACGCCTTCAGCGCGCACCTGTTGGAAGACGGCGTGGAGCCGGAGCACCTGCGGGCGTTGCTCGGGCTGGGAAGGCTCCGCCTGCCCGAAAAAGTCCTGGCCCGCATCCGCTCGCCCCTCGACGCCCTGTGACGGCGCCCGCAGCCCGTCTGCCGCGGCCAGGGAACGGGTGGCTCGTGCAGCGTGGAACGACCGCCGCCCCGGTGAGTGATAGGATCCCGGCCGGGCCGGGTCGTCCGCGTTTCCGCGGACACCGTCCATGCCGTCCCGTGGAGGCGCAGGGATGTGGAGTCGAGGCGCACGCGCCGGGCCGCTCAGCGACGCCTGGTTGCTTGTGGGGCCCACAGGTTCGGGCAAGTCGCCGACTGGAGAGCTGCTGGCCCGGAGGACTGGGCGCTTCCACTTGGACTTCGGCCATCACCTGCGGGAGATCGCCGCCGGTCGCCGGGTCGTGGACCTCAGCCCCGAGGAAGAGGCTTTCGTTCGGCGGCTGTTGGCCGCCAGGTCCCTGTTTCCCGACGCGGATTTCCCCCTCGCTGCGCGCATCGTCGAGGGGATCCTCGCGCGGCGGGCCGGGGATCGAAAGGTGATTCTCAATGGCATACCGCGACACGTGGCCCAGGCCCGGAGGATCGGCGGCCTGCTGGAAATCAGTCGCGTGATCGTGCTCCATTGCCCGGCAGAAGTCGCCGCAGGCCGTGTGGCCCGCCGTCGTCGGGGATCGAGCGAGGACCATGCCGGGCGTGACGATGACGCTCCGGAAGATGTTCGGGAGAAGCTGCGCCTCTACGAAGCCGAGACGCGGCCCCTGGTGCAATGGTACCGGCGGCGCGGGGTACGGGTCCTGTCTCTTCCCGTCACGCTTACGACCACGGCCGAAGACCTGGTCGCCGGCCTTGGCCTGTCGGACCCGGACGGCAGGGGCTGAGCCTGCGGGTCGGGACGGCGTGGAAGGTGTGCCCCGGGGCGGCAACACCGGGTGGGGCGCGGTGGGCGTTCAGCGCGCACCGGCGGTGACTTCTCCGGGGAGGGGAAACCAGCGCAGGCGCTCCAGGTTCTCTTCGAGGGCCGGGGGGGGGAGCGTGCGCGGCCCTTGCCGGCGACGTTCCGCGAAGATCTCGCGGGCCTGTTCGAGGTAGCGTTGAAGGCAACTCTCGGGCTGGCCGACATGCATCGTCGGGTACTCCAGTTTGCCCCGCTCGTAACTCAGATCCGTCAGGCCGAGGCCCGGCTTGTCGCGCCAGTGTCGGTGCTGCCAGAGACCCGTGTCCGAAGAGAACTCGTAGTCGTCAAGCAACAGGTAGCCGCCTTCCGCCACCAGGTGCACGGCATCGAGGATGTAGCAGAAGGCCTCTTCCGAGATGAAATAATTGAAATTGACTCTCACCCATCCGGGCTTGATGCCTTCGCAGCCGGCGCGGATCACTTCTTGAAAACGCATCGAGCGCTGGATGTCGATACCCAGCAGGCGGTGGCCGTATGGCCCGGCGCAGGAACAGCCGCCACGGGCTTGGATGCCGAAGAGATCGTTGAGCAAGGCGACGACGAAGTTGTGGTGCAGGAAGCGTTCGCCGTGTCGGATCAGGAAGGAGACGATCGACAGCCGCTGGGAATCGTGGTTACCGAGAATCTGGATCTTGGGGTTGCGGCTCCAGGACTCGATGGCACGCCGGACGAAACCCGCTTCCAGTTCTTCGATCAGGTCCGTACCGACGGCCTGCTTGAGCTGGAAGACCAGGCCGGCTCGAATCGATTCGATGATCGCCGGTGTGCCCCCTTCTTCACGATGCGCGGGGTCGGAAACGTAGTCGTGCTGGAGACTGCTGACATAGGAAACCGTGCCCCCCCCGGGATCACTGGGCACGGCGTTCTTCAGCAAGGCTTTCTTGACCACCAGCACACCGGGAGTTCCGGGTCCGCCGATGAACTTGTGGGGCGAGATGAAGATCGCGTCCTTGTAGGCCAGTTCACCTCCCGCGCCGTCGTGCCGCGGGTTCATTTCGATTTGCACGTAGGGCGCCGCGGCGGCGAAATCCCAGAACGCCAGCGCACCATAGCGGTGGAGAAGGATGGAAATGCCCCGAGTGTCGGAGACGATGCCCGTGACGTTCGACGCCGCCGAGAAGCTTCCGATGAGCAGCGCACGGTGCTGGTAGCTCTGCAATTCACGCTCGAGGTGCTGCTGGTCGATGCGACCGTCGGCGTCTTCGTCGATCACCACCACGTCGGCGATAGTTTCTCTCCAGGGCAGCTCGTTGGAGTGATGCTCGTAGGGGCCGATGAAGACCACCGGCCGTTCATCGGCCGGAATCCGCCGGGACAGGCCATAGCGCGCGTCCAGCTCCGCGGGAATGCGCAGGTTGAGAACACCGATCAACTTATTGATGGCTCCCGTCGCTCCCGAGCCGCAGAAAATGACCACGTCGTCGTCACCGGCGCCCACGCTCTCGGCGATGATGGCGCGGGCCTGTTCCCGGAAACGGCTGGTTTGGCGTCCCGTGGTGGACGTCTCGCTGTGGGTGTTGGCGTAGAGGGGCAGGACCTCTCCGGCGATGAAGTCTTCGATGAAAGACAGCGAGCGGCCGGAGGCCGTGTAATCGGCATAGGTCACGCGGCGCAGGCCGTAGGGGCCATCGAGGGCGCGGTCCTCCCCGATGATGGAATCACGAATCCTTTCGATCAGGCGTCGCTGAGCCGCGTTCATGGGCCGATGTGTCCTCCTCGGCGTAGGGGGCCAACCATAGCGCACAGCCGGGGACGGCGGCCAGCCGTCCCCGGTCGAACTTGCCCGCCGCGGTTCGGACCGGGGTTACGGCTCTCGGCCGCCCTTGGCTTCGAGCTTCCAGCAGGGATCCTCGAGGGGGCGCAGCACGACCCTGCTGACGGGAAGATTCCCGCGGTCCGAGTGCAAGCCGCGGAGATAGCGCGTGGCTCTCTCGCGCCCGAGCAAGCGACGGGCGTCGTCCTCGTTCAGGCGCTGGCCCTCGATGATGAATGGAATCCTCAGCGTGCAGCCTCGACTCCATTTCGAACAGCCCCAGGCCTCCTTGCCGGCGATGACGTAGCCCGGGTCGGGATCGGCCCGCTCGAAGCAGGCAGGGCAGACCCGCCACTTTCCGAAGGCCGGCGGGGGCGCTCCCTCCGGAAGGGAAGGGGCGGGCTCGTCTTCGACGGGCTTGAAATCGAAGGTCAGCAGGCGCTTGGCTTCGAGATCCAGCACCAGCGCCGCTCGAAAGGGCTTGCCGTCCCGCTTGCGGAACCCGTACAACCGTGGCGTGCGCCCCGCCGTGAGCAGCGCCCGCACCTCGTCGGCTCCCAGGCGCCGGCCGGCGATCCTGGCTGGAAGTTCGAAGTCGTCTCCCGGGCAGCGCCAGGCTCCCGAGAGCCAGCTCACCGCCTCGCCGCAGCGCGGGCAGGCGCCGACCGATCCGGCGGCGGAACGCGCATCCCGCGCCGCCACCACGACCCGCCTGCCGTTCCACTCCAGCCGGCCGGTGAACCGGGTTCCGTCTCGACGTTCGAAGCCTTCGAGAAGAGTCGAGTGGCCTTTCTCGAGCAGTTCCCGGACGCTTGATTCGGGAATACGGCGTCCGCTGGTTTCGGCGAAGACCACGAAGGGGCAGTCGCGGCCCGTATCGCAGGAGTAGACCCGGCCCCGCTGCCGGACGGGTTCGCCGCAGGCCGGGCAATCACCGAGGGCCTCGGAACCGGGAAAGAAGAAGCGGATTTCCCCCTTCTCGTCGATTTCGAGCCCGGCCTGGAATTCCTTGCCGGCCCGTGAGCGAAAACCCTTGACCGGTGGGCAGCGCCTTGCGCTCAGCAGGGCGCGCGCCATCCGGTCGGAAATCTCGCGCCGGGCGATGGAGCGGGGAATCGAGAGGTTGCAGGCCGAACAGCGCCAGCCCCGGGCACCGGCCAGCACTTCCCCTTCGCAGCAGGGGCATTTTCCGAAAGGCTCTCCCTCGGCGGCTTCCGGCCGCGAAAGTGTGGCGAGGCCCGCGTCGGAGATCTCGGCGGAAGCGATGGCCTCGACGACCCGGCGGGTCAGCGTGCGGATCGCTTTCATGAACTCCTCGCGGTCGTGACGCCCTTCGGCGATGGCCACCAGCTGGGCTTCCCAGGCGCCGGTCAGCCGTGCCGAGCGCAGCTCGTCCACCGGCAGGCATTCGATCAGGGCCCGGCCCTCTTCGCTGGGCACCAGGCTGCCGGCCTCGCGGCGTACGTAGTTGCGGCGCAAGAGAGTCTCGATGATCGCCGCCCGGGTGGCCGGGGTGCCCAGGCCGTTCCGTTTCATGGCCCGCTTGAGTTCCTGCTCTTCGAGTCCTTCGCCGGCCCGTTCCATGGCTCCCAGCAAGGTGGCCTCGGTGTAGCGCCGCGGCGGTTTGGTACGGCCTTCGCGGATCTCGTGCGCGGCTTGCCGGGCCTGCATACCCGGCTCCAGGGCGGGCAGGATCACCTCCCGTTCCTTCTTGGTCGAGCGAGGCGGGTCGATGGCTCTCCATCCTGGAGCCAGGCAACTGCGCCCCCGGGCGATGAAGTGGTCGTCACCGATGGAGGTTCGGGCCGCCATGACGGAAAACAGCGCGTCCGGCAGGAAGACCGCGAGAAAGCGGCGGGCCACCAGATCGAAGAGTTTCTTCTCGTCCGGGTCGAGACCCGCACGGCGGGGATCGCTGCCCGTAGGGATGATGGCGTGGTGGTCGGAGACCTCGGCGTCATCGATCACGCGTTTGCCCAGTTTCGGTGGCCAGGTTTCGATGATTTCCCCCGCCGTCTTCTCGTAGGGGCCGAATCCCAGGCTCCTGATCCTTCCGGGCAGGGTGTCGACCAGGTCGCTGCCCAGGTGCCGCGCGTCGGTCCGGGGATAGGTGATGACTTTCTTTCTTTCGTAGAGCGACTGGGCCAGGTCGAGGGTCTTCTGGGCCGACAGGCCGAAGCGGGCGTTGGCTTCCTTCTGCAGGGCGGTCAGGTCGTAGAGCAGGGGGGGCTTTTCCTTGACCCGGCGGCCGTCGGCCCGGGTGACGATTCCATCGCGACCCTCGATGCGGGAGCAGATCGCCTCCGCCGCCTGTTTGCTGTCCAGGCGATCCGCCTGATCCCCCTTGACTCCCGGCCGGGTCCAGGTGGCCAGAAAGGATCCGTCTTCGACGGCGAAGCGCACCCGGACCTGCCAGAAGGTCTGTGGCTCGAAGTTCTCGATTTCCTGTTCACGCCGGCAGATCAGGGCCAGGGTCGGTGTCTGCACCCGCCCCAGGGAGAGCAGCCGGGAGTCGGAGCCACGGCGGGCCCGGAGGGTCATGGCGCGGGTCGCGTTGAGGCCCACCAGCCAGTCGGCTTCGCTGCGACAGCGGGCCGCGGCTTCGAGAGCGGTGAAGTCGCTGCCATCCCGCAGGCGGTCAAAGCCTTCCCGGATCGCCTGGTCGGTCATCGAGGAGATCCACAACCGCCGCACCGGCGCTTTGCAGCCCGAGGCCTGGCGGGCGTAGGCGAAGATCAGTTCGCCCTCCCGGCCCGCATCGCAGGCGTTGATCACCTCTTCGAGGTGGGGGTCGGTGAGCAGGGCACGCAGGGCGCGCCACTGGTCTTTCGAGTCTTCGCGGGGAGAGAGCCGGAACGAGGAGACCAGGATCGGCAGGTTCTCGAGCCGCCAGGAGCGCCAGCGCTCGTCATAGGCCGCCGGCGGCGCCAGCTCGAGCAAGTGCCCCAGGCACCAGGAGATCCGTGTCGCACCCTTGCCGATGAAGCCGTCACCTCGGCCGGAAATCCCCAGCACCCGGGCGATGTCCCGGGCGACGCTCGGTTTTTCGGTGACTATGAGGCGAAAACCGGCCACGTGAATCTCCGCCCGGCGGACGGTGCCCCGGGTGACGACTGGATGATACGCGACCGTCCGCGGCGTCTCACTCTCCTCGCAAGGCCCCGTTCCGGACCGGGGAGGCACCGCGCTTTGGTTTTGAGCGCAGTTCGTCCGATAATCGGCAAACTCCCCGGAACGAGAGGGTCACCACGAGAGGATTCGATCATGGAATACAGACGGCTGGGTAGGTCGGGCCTGCAGGTGTCGGCCCTGTCTTTCGGCGCCTGGGTCACCGTCGGTCAACAGATCGACGAGAGCGCCGCCCAGGAGTGCATGGCCGCGGCTTTCGAGGCGGGAGTCAACTTCTTCGACAATGCCGAGGTCTACGCCGATGGCCAGGCGGAGATCGTCATGGGCCGCATTCTGCGCAAGATGGGCTGGAAACGTTCCGACCTGGTGCTGTCGACGAAAATTTTCTGGGGGGGCGGCGGGCCCAACGACAGGGGCCTTTCCCGCAAGCATATCGTCGAAGGAGTCGACGCCGCCCTCGAGAGGCTGGGGGTGCGCTACGTGGACCTGGTCTTCTGCCATCGGCCCGACCTGCACACGCCGATCGAGGAGACCGTGCGGGCCATGGATCACGTCGTTCGCCAGGGAAAGGCTTTCTACTGGGGCACCAGCGAGTGGAGCGCGGCGCAGATCATGGAGGCGTGGGCCATCGCCCGCCGCGAGCGGCTCGAGCCTCCCACCATGGAACAACCCCAATACAACATGCTTCATCGTGAGCGGGTCGAGGCGGAATACCTGGCGCTCTACGATTCCATCGGCCTGGGGACGACGATTTGGTCCCCCCTGGCCAGTGGCCTGCTCACGGGCAAGTACAACGATGGCTGCCCCGAGGGCACGCGGGCGTCCCTCCCCGGCTACGAATGGCTCCGCGAACGGCTCGTCGGACCGGGGGCCGAGGCCTCCATCGCCAAGGTGCGGGCCCTGGCTCCCGTGGCGGAAGAGCTGGGATGCTCCCTCGCCCAACTGGCGCTGGCCTGGTGCCTGGCCAACCCTCACGTGAGTACCGTGATCACCGGCGCCTCTCGTCCCTCCCAGGTCACCGAGAACATGGCCGCCCTGCCTGTCGCCGCACGGCTGACGCCGGAGATCATGGCTCGGATCGACGAGATCCTGGGCAATCGTCCCGATCCACCCACCGACTGGCGCGCCTGAGGCGGACGATGCCTCGCCAATCCGGAGGAAATGAATGATGACCGGCTCCCGCCTGTTCGTTCGTGTCGTGACCCCACTCCTGCTCATCACCTTGGCCGCCAGCGGGTGCCGAAAGGAGGACCTTTTGCCTGCTCCCCCCCAGACCCGGATCGAAGAAGTGGTCGAGGAGATCCACGGGGTCCGTGTCGTCGATCCCTACCGTTGGCTCGAGGATCAGCAATCTCCCGAGACCCGCGCCTGGATCGAGGCGCAAAATGCCTACACCGACTCCTTGCTCGGTGATCTCCCCGGTCGCGATCAGCTCTTGCAGAGGCTCACACCGCTGATGCAGACCGACAGCGCAGGGGTTCCGATCCAGCGGGCCGGGCGCTACTTCTTCCTGCGCCGGGCCAAAGATCAGGACCTGTACGTGATCTACATGCGGGTGGGTGTCACCGGTGAAGACCAGGTGCTGATCGACCCGCATCCCTGGACCGAAGACAACACCCGTTCGGTCGACCTGGTCGACGTCAGCGACGACGGCAGGCTGATGCTCTACGCCGTACGTCAAGGCGGTCAGGACGAGGTGGAGTATCGCGTCTTCGACGTGGATCGGCGGGAAGATCTGCCGGACGTGATGCCGCGCTCGCGCTACTTCAGCGCGGAGTTCACGCCTGACGGAAAGGGCTTCTACTATGCCCGCTACACGCAAGAGGGGACCACGGTCTACTACCACGCCCTGGGCGACGATCCGGCGCGGGACACGGCCCTCTTCGGGGAGGGTTTCGGTCCCGGGGAACTGATCGTTCCCGCGCTTTCCGATGATGGCGCCTTTCTCTTCGTTCACGTGCTCCACGGCTCGGCGGGGCCGACCGAGATTCACATCAAGGATTTGCGACACGGCGGGCCTTTCCGCGTAGCCGTTGCCGGCCAGCCCTCACGGAGTTTCGGACAGATCGTCGAGGGCAAGCTGGTGGTGCAGACGGATTGGCAGGCGCCCTCGGGTCGGGTGATGGTGGTCGACGCCCGTGATCCGGGCCAGGAGAAGTGGCGGGAGATCATCCCCGAGCGCGAGAACGCCGTGATTCGCTCGATGGCTCTCGTCGGTGGGCGGCTGTTCGTCAACTACCTCGAAAACGTGGTCACGCGCCTGCGCTCATTCGACCTCGAGGGACGAGAGCTGGAAGAGATTCGTTTCGACGAGTTGGGTACGGTGAGCAACCTTCAGGGGCGCTGGAAGGATGCCGAGGCCTTTTTCTCCTTCCAATCCTTCCACATTCCCAGCACGATCTACCGCTACGACGTGAGCCGTGGAGAGCGCAGCACCTGGTTCCGGGCCGACCTGCCGGTAGATCCCGATCAGTACCGGGTCGAGCAGCTCTGGTTCGAGTCGAAGGACGGTACCCGGGTGCCGCTCTTTCTCGTCGGACGCAAGGGCCTGGAGGGGGATGGGCCGCGCCCCCTTCTGCTCAACGGCTACGGGGGGTTCGACGTCAGCAAGCTGCCGCGTTTTTCCCCTGTCATCATTCCGTGGCTCGACGACGGAGGTCTCTACGCGGTGGCGAATATTCGCGGAGGAGGCGAGTTCGGCGAGCCGTGGCATCGTGCCGGCATGCTCGAGAACAAGCAGAACACCTTCGATGATTTCATCGCCGCGGCCGAGTTTCTGATTCGGCGGGGGTATACGGATTCCGACCGGTTGGCGATATCCGGTGGCAGCAACGGCGGATTGCTGGTGGGTGCGGTGATGACCCAGAGGCCGGAGCTGGTACGTGCGGTGATCTGCGCCTACCCGTTGCTCGACATGGTGCGCTATCACAAGTTTCTCGTTGCGCGCTTCTGGGTGCCCGAGTACGGCTCCGCCGACGACCCCGAAATGTTCAAGACGATCTACGCCTACTCGCCCTACCATCATGTCCGCCCGGGTACCGAGTACCCGGCGCTGCTGATGATCACCGGTGACGGTGACACCCGGGTCGCGCCCCTCCACGGCCGGAAGATGGTGGCGGCGGTCCAGGCGGCGAATGCGTCGAACCGGCCGATCTTACTGCGCTACCACACCAAGGCGGGTCATGCCGGCGGCACACCGGTCTCCGAGCAGATCGAGGACGCGGTCGACACCTACAGTTTCCTGGCCTGGCAACTGGCTGGTCGTTGATCGAGTCCCGCCCGTCGCCAGGACTCGGTCAACGGGGCCGCTAGTCGATGAAGCGGATCCAGCCGTATGGGTCTTCGAGGCGGCCGTACTGGATGCCCGTCAGGCGATCGTAGAGCTTCTGGGCCATTTCGCCCACGCCTCCGTCGCCGATGACGATTTCTTCGTCCTCGTAGAGCAGCGATCCGATGGCCGTGACGACCGCCGCGGTGCCCACGGCGAAGACCTCGTTCAGCGAGCCGTCCGCCGCCCGCTCCTTGATTTCACCGATGGAGATCGGGCGCTCTTCCGTCTTGAGGCCGAAATCGGGCGCGAGGCGAAGGATCGAGTCCCGGGTCACGCCGGGCAGAATGCTGCCCGTCAGGGGGGATGTGGCCAGGGTGTCGCCAAAGCGGCAGAAGACGTTCATGCCCCCCAGTTCCTCGATGTAGCGCCCCTCCCTGGCGTCCAGGTAGAGCACCTGGGAGCAGCCCTTCCGCCGGGCGATCTCTCCGGCCAACAGGCTCGCGGCGTAATTGCCCGAGGTCTTGGCAAAGCCGATGCCGCCGACCGCCGCCCGGACATACTCGGTGGTGACGTGGATCTTGATCGGTTTGAAGCCCGTGGGGAAGTAGGGCCCGACGGGACCGACGATGACATAGAAAAGGTATTCGGAGGAAGCCTTGACCCCCAGCGCCGCTTCGGTGCCGATCATGGTGGGGCGGACGTAGAGGGCGCCCCGGCCGTCTCGCGGAATCCAATCGCGCTCGAGGCTGACCAGTTTCTCGACGGCCCCGAGGAAGAAGTCGGGATCGACGGTGGGCATACAGAGTCGTCGGGCCGAGTTGTTGAAGCGCTCGGCGTTTTTCTCCGGCCGGAAAAGGGCGATCCGGCCGTCCTCCCAGGCGTAGGCCTTGAGGCCCTCGAAGACTTCCTGGGCGTAGTGCAACACGTTCGCCGCAGGGTCGAGTTTCAGGGGGCCGTAGGGGATGATCTCGGCATTTTCCCAAGGCCCCGGATCCTTCCAGCGGGCGATGAACATCCTGTCCGAGAAGGTGCGTCCGAAGCCGGGATCCTTCGTTTTTTCCGCAAGGGTCTCTTTCGGGGTCAGCCCGGCGTCCCGGATCTTGATTTCCATGGAAAGCTCCTGGGAATGGCGGCGGGAACGCCTCATCTTCCCGTAAGATCGGTCCCGTCGCAACATGGACGCCCATCCATCGAGGACCGGGATGATCGATCGCCTGAGGGGCTGCTTGAAGCCGGCGAGGGGAGCCGCGTTCTCCAGGGGGGGGCGACTCCTGCCCGCCGCGGTGCTGGTGCCCGTGGTCTGCCGCGAGTCCGGCGCCGGATTGCTTCTGACCCTGCGCACCTCGCATCTCGCGCAGCATCCCGGGCAGGTCAGCTTTCCCGGGGGCAGGCGCGAAGATGGCGAGTCGGACCCCGTGGTCACCGCCCTGCGGGAAGCCCGGGAGGAGATCGGCCTGGATCCGGCGCGGGTCGAGGTGGCCGGCGTTCTACCGACCTACGATACCGTGACGGGCTTCTCCGTGGTGCCCGTGGTCGGCCTGCTCCGGCCTCCGCTCGACCTGCGCCCCGATCCCCGGGAGGTGGCCGGGATTTTCGAAGTCGCCCTGGAGACGGTGCTCGACCCGGCCTGCTACAGCCGGCAGGCTACTCGATACCAGGGTGAGGAACGCACCTTCTGGGTTCTCGAGCATGACGAGCAGCACATCTGGGGCGTGACCGCGGGCATTCTCCACGGCCTGTGCGAGCGGCTGGGAGGGCGCTCGGGCGGCATGGCGTGACCGCCCCCGCTGCCGGATTCTACGGCGCCTTTTCGGCGGACTCCGTCGGCGTGATCGGCATCGTGAAGGGCCTCGAGACGTGGTCGTGATGGATGTACCACCGCCCTTCGTGCTTGCCCAGAACCGAGGTGAGCCGGCCGCTCAGGGTCCGCTGGGCGCCACCGCTTTCCACCGTCATCGTCCACAGGCAGTAGATCGCCGCCAGGTGCCGGTCGAGCTTGTTGTGAACATCGCTGAACTCGATGGCGATCACCTTGTTGTGGGCGAAGAAGGTCTCCCAGCCCTGGCGGATGGTGTCCTTGCCGGTCATCTCGCCGGCCACGAAGTAGCCCGTGGGGGCGGGCTCGTCTTCGTACAGGGCCATGATCGCTTCGACATCCGCGGCCTTCAGGGCGGTGGCGATCTGGTCGAGTACGCCGGTGACGGCCGCGAGATCCGCCGCGGGATCACCCGGCTCCGGGCAGCCCGGAAGGAAGAGCAGCGCCAAGAGCGCCGCGCAGACCGTGAGAATGGGCCTGGCGTTCATCGTCACACCTCCTTCGGTGTCGATCCTGGAAGATCGGGAGACCACCATACAGCAGCTCGAGGCCGAACTGGAAGCCTGGCTCGAGGCCCCCGTTTTCAGTGAATTTCGTAGTCCGCGATGATCGGGCGGTGATCGCTGGCGACGCGGGACTCGCGCAGGCGGCAGCGCCGGGCCGAGAGGAGCTTGAGGCGGCCCCGGGAATAGAGCCGATCGAGCCCGCCTCGAGGGGCGAAGGAGGGGTAGGTCTTGATCGAACGTCCTGTGCTGAGTTGGGTGTCGAAGTGGAAGCCCAGGGCCTGGGTCAGCACCGGCTTGAGCAACGAGCGCCAGTCGTTGAAATCGCCCCCGATCAGGCAGGGCGTGTCCGTGGTCAGCGAAGCCAACTCGCGGGAGCGCAGCAGCAAGCCGATCTGGAGTTCCCGCTCCCGGGCGGAGAGGCCGAGGTGGAGGTTGAACACCTCCAGCACGTTGTCGCTCCGGGATCCGCCCCCCAGCCACAGCGTCGTATGCTGGCAACCGCGACGCTTGCGCGAGCCGATGGTCAGGTCGATGTTGCGTTCCCGGGTGATGGGAAAGCGGCTCAGCGTGGCGTTACCGTAACGTCCCTTGCGCAGGCTGACGTTGTGGCCCACGGCAAAGTGAGGATAGCCGAGCTGGATCGCCAGTTCGCACGCCAAGTCCAGTTGCTTCGAACGCGGCACCCCCTGGTCGACCTCTTGCAACAGGACCAGGTCGGCGTCGTGGTGGGAGAGGATGCGGACGATGCGCTCCGGCCGGAATCTCCGGTCGATGCCGATGGCGCGGTGGATGTTGTAGGTCACGACTCTCAGGCGCATGAGATTCCCGGCTATCCATCATGGAGCCCGCTTCACCGGCGGACCGGCCCGTCCGGATGGAACGGTCCGGCGGCCGCCTATTTTCAGGACCCGGACTCCCGCCACGCAAGGCCCCCGGACGATCGGCGCGACCGGCATGATCGGAGCCGCCCGTGACCGGGGACCCGGGTCCGCAAGGCTGCGCTGCAAGAACGGCCGCGAGGCCGGCAAAGGGTTTTACCAGCGACCCAGGATGTGGAAGTCGGCCCGCGTTCCTTCAGCGGGTCCCACGTGCACAGTGGCGAAAGGGGGGCGGCAGCGCAGGCTGCTTCCTCCGGAGCCCATGGGGACGACCCGGTAGTCACCTTCGGGCAGCTTCTCGGCGCGGTAATAGAAGCGCTCGCCGATCTTCTCCGGGGCGACTCTCAGCTCTACGCGGAGCAGGTCGTCGGGTCCCTGAAAGACGACTTCCCTGACCAAGGCGGCCTTGCCCTCGAGCGCTCCGGCCACCGTGCCGCCGGGAAGACGGCCGAGATCGAGGGGCGGCTGGACCGGCCCCCGAGGCGCGACGACGGCGGGGATCTCGGGAGGAACAGCGGCGGAGGGTGCGGGGGGCGGATCCACGGGGCTGGGGAGAGCGTCCGGCGTCGGCGCAGGCGAGGGCGCGGCGCGGGGAGCCGCCGGCAGCGCGGGTTCGGGAGGCGTCGGGGGGCGCGTGGGCTGGGCCGGAGACGGCGGCCGGTCCCGGAGCGTTCGCCACGGGACGCGCAATCGAAGCTGCCGGACGCCACCCTCCGGGAAGACCGCCAGCGCCTTGCCGGGCTCCTCGGCGATCAGGGTGGCCGCGGCGCGATCGAGGGCGAAGGACTCCAGCGGGGCCAGGGAGCCGGGAGAGAGGAAAACCACCGAGGGCGGGCTTTCCACCAGGGCCACGGGCGGTCCTTCCCCGGCGGGCAGGGCGAGTTTGACGACCTGGCCCGGCAGGGTGATCTCGGCCCGCAGGGGCAGGGAGCCCCGCTGGCGAGGATCCCCGGTGTTCACCGCCATGACGCGACGACCGGTGGCCACCACCAGGCGGGGGCTGTCCTCGCGGCTGGCGAAGGCGGTGATCCGATTCCCGAAGGGGAGGATATCTCGCGAGAGAAAGGTGCCGAGGGAGTACGAGCGCAGGTCCTTTCCGACGGCCACCAGCAGGGCGCCTCCCCCGGGAGCCGGCCCCAGGGCGGCCGGTCGTGCCGGCAGAGGGCGGTGGATCCAGCGCTCCTTTCCGCCGAGGTCGAGCAGGCCAAGTTCGAAGCCTCTCCTGCGTTCCCGTGGCGCGACGGCGGTTCCGGCCACCAGGTGAAGGTCCGTGGGGACGAAGCGCAGCGGGATCTTCAAGAAGGGGGTGGTCGACACGGTCGAACCCCGCCTCTCGTAGGCTTGCACCTCGCCGCCCCTGGGTCCGGGCAGCCCCAGCACCAGCAGGTCATCGTCGCAGGCCATGGACACGGCTGCCGGTCGGGGCTGGAGGAGCGTGCGGCGGGAGGGTAGCAGCAGCACGCGACCGGCCTCGAGAAGGAGCGTCGGACCGCCCGCGCCCCGGCACGCGATCGCGGAAACCCCGTCTGCCTGTTCGGAGGCAGGGACGGGAATGCCGGCACACAGCAGTGCGGTGGCCAGGAAAAGGCTTGCTTGCCGGGCGGGTCGCTTCACGGCCCGTCTTCCCAGATGCCGACCTGGAACAAGCCCTTGGAGTTCGCCGCCCCCCTGTACATGCCCGGGGTGTTGAACTCGAGGGCCAGGGTGCCGTCCCGGCCCACCGCGATCACTCCTCCCACGCCGGGCTCGAGCACGTCGTGGATCATCCTTCGCGCGGCCTGCTGCACGTCCATGCCTGCCAGGCTCATCAGGGCCGAAATCGAGTGCGCCACGCTGTGACGGATGAATGCCTCACCCACTCCCGTGCAGGAAACCGCGCAGGAGCGGTCGTCGGCGTAGGTGCCGGCGCCGATCAGCGGCACGTCACCGACGCGGCCGAAGCGTTTGCCGGTCAGTCCACCGGTGGAAGTGCCCGCCGCCAGGTGGCCGCGGCGGTCGAGGGCCACCACCCCGACCGTGCTCCTTTCCTCGTTCGCCGGGCCATGGTGACGGGACCGCTCGAGGAATTCGAGCCACTGCCGGCGGCGCCTTTCCGTGTCGAAGAAGGCGGGATCCACGCGCTCGACGCCTGTCTCGTCGGCAAAGGCCTCGGCTCCTTCTCCCACCAGGAGGATGTGACGCGTGCGCTCCATCACCCGGCGGGCCAGGGTGATCGGGTGGCGAACGGTGCGCAGAGCCGCCACGGCGCCGCAGGCCAGGTCCTCGCCTCGCATCAGAGCGGCATCGAGTTCGTGGCGGCCGTCATGGGTGTAGACCGCTCCGCGGCCCGCGTTGAACAGGGGATCGTCTTCCAGTCGGCGAATCACGGTCTCTACCACGTCCAGGCTGGCGGCACCTTCGGCGAGCATGCGCCGCCCGGTCTCCAGGGCGTTGGACAGGCTCCGGCGGTAGGCCTGCTGGAGATCTTGAGGACTGTCTCGCGGGATGGCTCCCGCGCCGCCGTGAATGGCCAGGGCCCAGGTCCCGGGAGGCTCGGGCTCCGGGCTCGGGGCGGGAGCGCAGGCCCCGGCGAGGACGAGCGCGGCAACCAGGAGGGTCATCGACGACAGCCAGCGGGCAGCGGCCATGTTGCGACTCCCGAAAGGGCCCCCGCCCGCTCCGGCCTGGTGGTTCGAACTAGCGGGGTTCCTCTTCCGCTTTCGCGGCGATCTCGTCGAAATAGGCCAGGCGTTCATCGGCCTCTTCGACGTCCAGCTTTTCGATGGCGAAACCGGCGTGAACGATGACGTACTCGCCGATCCGGGGACATTCGACCAGGGAGAGGTTGACCGCCTGGCGCACTTCACCCAGGGCGGCGACTCCGCGTTCACCGTCGACTTCGATCAGGCGCATCGGTACGGCAAGGCACATCGGCAACACTCCGGCTTGATGCCCGTCGGGTGCGACGAGTATACCCCGGGGCACGAAAGAACCCCGCGCCAGGGCCACGAAGTGGCGCCGGCGCGGGGCGCTTTCGGCGGGGTTCGGGGGTTCAGAGCCCGATGTAGAAAACCCTGCGGGTACGCCCGATCTCCTTGCCGTCACGCACCAGGCGCACCTCCACGGTCCAGTCGCCGTAGAGGTTGTGGCGGGTGATCCAGGTTCCGCTGACGGGGAGCATCACGGAGGTGAACGTGCTCATCCGCAGTTCCTGCGGATCGAGGCTGAAACCGCCGTCACCGATGTGGGGTCCGAACAGGCCGAAGGGCATCGGCCTGACGACCTTCACGGGAACGGGGGAGAGATCCGGCCGCTCGACCATGCCGCCTGGCGCGGCGTTCGGGTCCACCGGGGTCGTCATGGTCTGGTAGAGGCTGCCGTCAGGCAGAATGAAGCGCGTGACCACGTCCAGGCCGTCAGAGCCGAGACTCCGGCGGTCCATCACCGTGACCACCCAGACCGCCAGGGTCTGGTGGGCGTGGAAGGGGCCGTTCCAGCCGGGGTGCAGACTCACCCCCTCGCCGGCCGCTACTTTCGCGGGGTCGATGTCGGTGACCAGCACGCCGGTCAGGGGGGCGGCATCGGCCGGAGACGCGGCCATCAGTGAAGCGCGGGGCGTCCGCCGCAGCATGCTGCGGCCGGGAAGTTCCGCCAGGGCCAGCGGCGCCGCCAGGGCCAGGAGGGCGATCAGGGCGCTGCAGCGCGCCATGCGGGGGGTGGTCGTTGTCGGCATCTTCATGGATCCCTCCCTCAGTCCAGGTTGACGCGGTAGAACGCGCCGCTGGAAGTACCCACGACAAGGCCTTGCTGGGTACCGTCGTTGTAGTCGAAACTGGGATCTCCCACGGTCTTGCCCGTTTCCACGAGGAAGGTGCGGACCGTGTTACCGTTGGAAGCGTCGAGTTCGTAGAGGTAGCCGTCCGTGGAGCCCACGTAGGCCAAAGTGTTGGAAGTGCCACCGACCCAGCGCAGAACCAGGGGTCGGGAGGGGCCGCCGAGGCTGATCGACCAGTAGCTCGAGTCCTTGAAGCGTCCATCGCCGCCGATCTGGATCCCGTGCACGGTCGTGTCGGTGGTCCATAGCACCCAGTTCTCGTAGAAGCCGTTGGGCTGACGAGCGCCGGTACTGACGGCGATACCCTTGACGGGGCCGTCCCCGGTGGTCGTGGTCAAGGTATCGAGCTGCCGGAGGGAGGATCCGTCACGCACCGTTGCGCTGTAGAGATAGAGCTCGCCGAGAGTGTTGCCGAAGATGATGAAACGATCCGTGTTGCGTCGGACCATGGCGGGTCGGGCGTCGATGTCGCCGATGCCGGTGATCGTTCCGTAAGGCGGCGAGTCGAAGGCGGGTCCGGACTTGACTTCCAGGGCGACCACCGATTCTCCACCGTCTGATCGGACGGGTACGAAGACGATGTTGTTGGCCGTGTCGCGGTAGATCACCAGCGGTGATGCGTTGGCGATGCCCAGCCCATCGACCCCACCATCGTAACTGTCGTGGAGCGTGGCCAGGTCGTGGGAGTAGAGCAGGACCTTGTTGTCGGTGGCGCCGCAGCGGGTGACGACGATCACCGCGTCGTCATCGTTGTTGGCATTGGAGTCGAAGGCGTCCACCATGATCACCGGCCCGGCCTGGAGAATGCCGCTGGTGCAGCCGGCATCCGTGACCGCGTCGGCGCTTCCTTCGAAGGTGGCGGTTCCGTCGTCGAGGGCGTAGCGGTAGACCCGCCCGTCCTGGGCGGTGAGGAACGCGGTCAGGTCCATCGCCGGGCCGGCGTCCAGATCGCCGACCATCGGGCGATCCTGGACCGCTCCTCCGACGAGGGGAGACGACCACGACCCGCGGATGCCGTCACTGGCCCTGAAGCGGTGCAGCAGTTGATCGTTGCCGATACCCACCACGTGCTGCAGGGGGACCACGCCGACGGGAGCCAGGCTGGACGCGCTGGTGGTGAAGGCCCACTTGACCTCCGCCGCGGAGCGAGGGTGACCGACGGTCTCGGTACCGCTGGCGTAGTTGCGGGCGGTGTCGAAAGCAAAAGCCGAGAAGTAATAGGCCAGGTCGTTGGTGACCGTGTTGTCGGTGCATTCGAGGGCTGACGAGGTGGTCACGCAGGCCACGACGCTGGCGCCTACGGCGTCGCCGACCCCGTAGGTCGTGCCGTCCACCGGCGAGTCCGGTACAGGTGATCCTTCGTGGCGCAGGACCAGCGTGCCGGCGTAGTCGCTATCACCGGGCGTCGCCCACTCCAGCGCCACCTGCATGTCACCGGAGGCCGTGGTGAGCTTGGTGACGGCGTCGGGTGGCGTGGTGTCGACAGCGGGTGTCGTCCGCTCGCCGCCTCCCGGGTCGACCACAAGGCGGTCGCCGCCGGGGTGGAAGGAGCCGGCCAGGATCCAGGAACTCCCGACCAGCAGGACGCAGCAGAGTGCGAGTTTCTTTTTCATGGTTTTGTTCCCCTTCCCCAACTTGTTGGAAACAGGCCTCGTTGCGCACAGCACAGGGGGCTTTGGGGGCCGGGCCCGCGCCCGAGGTCCAGTGCCCGGAAAGATACGCTGATGGCGTCAAGTTGTAAGAAAAAAAGTCATGATTCCGGGTACAATCCGACAGATCTTGAAATTTATCGTATCCGTGTGATCCTGTTCGAAGCCTGTTGCTGGAAGGCGCTTGCATCCGCGGAAGAGGGCCCCCCGGCTTCTCAGATTGAGAAGCACCCCGCTCCTGGCACTCGCAGATTGAGAAGATTCAGCTCCGGCCGCTTCCCGGGATCTTTCTATCCTGTTGAAAGAGATGAGTTTGTCATTTCGGTGAGTCTTGGCATCCCGATTGCTTCTAGGGAGGGCAGGCAAGCAGGGCAAAGAGAGCACGCTAGAGCTTCTCGTTTCTCGGGCCGGGCGGAATCGTCCGGCCTTCCTGTTTTTTTCCCCAAGAATTTGCTTCCGCGAATTTGCTTCCGAGAGTCTTCTTCCGGGGGTCTTCTTCTGAGGATCTTCCGCCGACCTCCTACCCGGCTTTCCCGGGGCCTGCCCGTCGGTGTCGCCGGTTCTGGCATACGGGGCAGAAGAAGGTGCTTCGCTGCTGCTGGACGATTCTCCGGATCTTGCCGCGCCGACAGCGTCGGCAACCTTCGCCTTCACGGCCGTAGACTTCGAGCATCGCCTGGTAGTCCCCCTGCTCACCCCGGGCGTCCTGAAAGTCCGAGAAAGTCGTTCCGCACTTTTCGATCGCCGCGTCGAGGATCTCCCCGATGGCCCCGAAAAGGCGCTGGATCTCCGCCGCGGAGAGCCGGCCGGCCGCTCGGCGGGGGGCCAGGCCCGCCCGGTGGAGGATTTCGCAGGCATAGATGTTGCCCAGGCCCGCGAGGCGGTCCTGGCGTAGCAGCCAGACCTTGAGTTCCTGCCGGCTGCCTGCGAGAAGTCGCCGGAGGACCGGCGCGGTGAAGGCCGGCGAGAGTGGATCGATGCCCCCCGGCTCGGCCTCCTCGATGCGGCGCAGCCAGCGCAGGGTGCCGAATCGCCTGGGATCGATGAAGTCCACGACGCCGTCTTCGAGGACCAGGGTAGCCCGGAGATGAGGCCCCCGGTCGTCCCGCTTCGGCTTCCAGATCAGGCGCCCGGTCATTCGCAGGTGGCAGGCGAGAAAAGCCCGCCCCGGCGCTTTCTCGGGCTGTTTTCGCCCCACTTCGAAGAGCACTTGCTTGCCCACCCGCAGGACGCGGTGGATGCGGCTGCCGGGCAGGCGGGGTGCCCGGCCGGGTTTCAGGCGCGGATCGAACACCTGCAAACGCTTCAGGTGGCGTCCGGTGACCTGTGGCCTGAGCTGGCGGACCACTGTTTCCACCTCGGGAAGTTCGGGCATGACCGGGAGTCTCCGTAACGAACCGGGCCTCAGTCTGAGCAACCCCGCCCGGGCCGGCAAGGAAAAACGAAAAGCTCGAGGAAGCGTTGACCTTCCCGCCCCGGCTACCTAACTTGAAACTGGGGAGCTTGGAGTCTGGCGAAGATGATCTGTGACGGCCACCGGGCCGCATCTCGAAGCAAGACGGCCTCCGGGAAAAGCGCCGGGCCGCGGGAACGCGGTTTCACCCTGCTCGAGCTGCTGATGGTCACCGGGATCATCGGTGTCCTCAGCGCGATCGCCATTCCGTTGCTTCAGCGAGCCATCGTGCAGTCGGAATTGAAGGCCGTGGTCTCCGAGGGTCGGACGATCCACACCGCGTTCAAGAACTATTACCTGGACAGGAGCCAGTATCCCAGCACGGCGGGCGCCGATGCCTTCGAGCTGGACACCTTCGAACCCCTGCGCCGCAACCGCTACTACGTCGGCAACCTGGGGGCGCGGCTGCTTGGTGAGCAAGCCGATGCCTACGGGTCTCCCGACGACCAGGGGCAGAACCAGGAGTTCTGGCTCGAGATGACCTTGAGCAAGGACCAGAGCATTCGGTTCCTGATCTGCGACTCCGACAATGCTCCCTTGTCCGGAGGAACCTATCTCGACGGCGTCTTCGCCTACGAAAACGGTGTTCAGAAGAACCTCTGATCCCCCCCCGACGAGGTCCATCAAGTGAGCGTTCTGGCCCCTGAACCTGTTGAAGCCCCGCGAGAAGAGCAAGACGTCACCGGGGGGTCCCCGGCTCTCGACTCCGCCGCCTCGGAGGAGTTCACGGAAAGCGCGGAAACTGCCGCGGGCGAGGACGAGTCGACCCAGGCTGTCGAGCCTCCCCTCGACCCGCGCCGCGTGGCGGCCCTCGAGCCGTTTCTGGGAAAGCTCCAGCAGCTGCTGGCCGCGCACCGGGACCTCGAAACCCCCAGCCAGCTTCGCATCGGCGAAGACAGCCTGCACATCACCCGGTGGGAGCGCGAGACCTGCCTGCTCGTTCTCGAGAAGGGCGGGGCCGGAGAGCAGGGCTGGGTGTTGCGCGTGGCCGACGCGATTGCCGTGCAGGCCCGCTGCCTGGTGCTTGTGGACCAGTTGCGTCAGGTGGGGGCATCGGGGGCCACGGTTCCGCCCGGACTCCGGCGGGAGGTCGTGCTGACCGAGGCGGTGGGCAAGGCGGTGGGGCGCGAACTCCAGAAGGTCATCGACCGCATGGTGGTCTCGGGGGAGATGGCGCCGGCCAAGCGGCTCTCCCAGCTTCGGAATCGCCTCAAGAGCGTCACGGATGCCTTGCGGGATGTGCTCGATGACGACGAAAAGGCCGAAGCCGAGGAACTGGCCCAGGAGTTCCTCGCCGTGCCCGGTGACGCGATCCTCCCCGAGCCCAAGAAAAAACGCCGCCGCCGCCGTCCTCGAAGCGAGGCCTTCGGCTCCCAGGCGGTGATTCACTCGGCCCCGATCGGCGGCACGGTAGAGACGGGCAAGGTGCGCCTCTACACGGCCGTCCTGCTCACCCTGGCCGCGGCCTGGGCCGTGCTCGTGTTCTGGCCGATGATGCAGAAGCCCCGGATTGAACGCCTGGGCCTCGGCGATTTCCGCACCGTCACCGAGGTCCGCGAGATTCTGGTTCGGCCGCCGAGCCTCTTCGTGACCCTCGATGCCGCCCAGTGGGATCGTCTCGGCCCGGCTCAGCGTAACTTCGCCATCTCCGCCGCCTCGCGGGTGGCGGAATCGAAGGGCTACACGGGGGTGGTGTTCACCACCAGTGATGGACGCAGGGTGGCCGAGTGGTTGCGCGAGAAGGGGGTGACGATCTTCCCGCCGGGGCAGACCGACAGCTAGCCGTCCGTCGCCGGAGTCTTTTCGACGCCGGGGGCCTGGCCCGGCGAGCCTCGGCGTTCGCAAAGCCGGCTGCTTTCCTTATAATTCGCCGACTACCCGGGTTTTTCGGACCCGGGTCTCTGGAGCGCGGCCGGCCCGACGATGATTTCCGAGAAGATCCGTAATTTCAGCATCATTGCCCACATCGATCACGGGAAGACAACCCTGTCCGACCGGCTGCTCGAGCTGACCGGGGCCGTGGCCAAGCGAGACCTGGTCGAACAGGCCCTCGACTCGATGGACCTCGAACGAGAGCGTGGTATCACGATCAAGTCCCACGCCGTGACCCTGCCTTACCGGGCCCGGGACGGTCAGGAGTATCGGCTCAACCTGATCGACACCCCCGGTCACGTGGATTTCAGCTACGAGGTTTCCCGCTCCCTGGCGGCCTGCGAGGGAGCGCTTTTGATCGTCGATGCCGCCCAGGGGGTCGAGGCCCAGACGCTGGCCAACGCTTACCTGGCGGTGGAGAACGACCTGCAGATCGTGACCGTGGTCAACAAGATCGATCTGCCCTCCGCCGAACCCGACCGTGTGCTCGAACAGGTGGAGGAAATCATCGGTTTGCCGGCCGAAGAGGCTTTGCTGGCCTCGGCGAAAAGCGGCCAGGGTATCGAGGAGATCCTCGAGGCCATCGTCGAGCGCATGCCGGCTCCCCAGGGTGATCCCGAGGCGCCCCTCAAAGCGATGATCTTCGACTCCTGGTACGACAGCTACCGTGGGGCCTACATGCTGATCCGGGTGATCGACGGGACGATCACCCCCGGCCAGCGGATCCTGCTGATGGCGACCAGGGGCGAGTACCAGGTCGAAGCGTTGGGGATCTTCTCCCCCAAGCAGGAGTCCTGCGATGCCCTCTCCGTGGGTGAGGTGGGCTGGGTGGTCGCCGGCATCAAGCAGGTCCACGAGGTCAAGATCGGCGATACGATCACCGAGGCGCTTCGGCCGACCGCCGTGGCCTTTCCGGGGTTTCAGGAGATCAAGCCTCTCGTCTTCTCGGGGCTCTACCCCTCCGATCCCGCCGACTACACGACATTGCGCGACGCTCTCGACAAGCTGCGGCTCAACGACTCCTCTTTCGAGTTCGAGCCCGAAGTCTCCGACGCCCTGGGGTTCGGGTTCCGCTGCGGCTTCCTGGGGTTGCTGCACATGGAGATCATCCAGTCCCGGCTGGAAAGAGAGTTCGACCTGGACCTGGTGACCACCGCACCGGGGGTCCCCTACAAGGTCAAGCTCAAGAACGGCGAGTACCTGGAGATCCACTCGCCGGCCAAGTTGCCGCCGGTCCAGGAATACGAGTGGATCGAAGAGCCGTTCATCAAGGCCACGATTCTCACCCCCCAGGACTACGTTGGCCCGCTGCTGAAGCTGCTCGAGGAACGTCGCGGCGAGCAGCGTGAACTGCGCTACGTGGGGCCGGGCAGAGTGTTGCTGGAATACGAGTTGCCCCTTGCCGAAGTGGTCACAGACTTCTACGACCGCCTCAAGTCGGCCAGCCGGGGCTACGCGAGTTACGACTACGAGTTGATCGGTTGGCGTCGGTCGAACCTGGTCAAGCTGGATCTGCTGGTCAATGGACAGAGCGTCGATGCCCTCTCCGTGATCATGCATGCGGACGAGACCTATCGCCGGGGTCAGAAGTTGGCCTCCAAGCTCAAAGAGTTGATTCCCCGCCAGCAGTTCGAGGTGGCGATCCAGGCGGCGGTGGGTTCCCGGGTGATCTCCCGCACCAACGTCAAGGCCCTGCGCAAGAACGTTCTGGCCAAGTGTTACGGTGGTGACGTCAGCCGCAAGCGCAAACTCCTCGAAAAGCAGAAAGAAGGAAAGAAGCGCATGAAGCAGGTCGGCCAGGTCCATGTCCCCCAGGAGGCCTTCCTGGCGGTGCTGAAACTCGAAGACTGACGCCTCCCCTGCTGCGTCGCGGGGAATCCTCCGCGCCGGCCGGCGGTGGAGTTGCCGGGCGAAACGCCGCTTTTCGACACCGGCCGGCTCTCTTGCGCTCCACCCTTGGGTTCGGTGAACCGGCACGGTGCCGGCTTGCAGTCTCGAGCCCGTCTTCGCGCGCCGAGGAAAGAGGCACCATGGAGAACCCGACGAGGGAGCGCGCCCCGGGGCCGTGTGCTCGCGGCCGCACCGCGACCAATGGACCCGATCCCCTGCCGCCACCCGGCTGAGGCTGTTTCCCCGTGGCCGGGGGGCTGTTATGCTGCCTGCCGTCCGAGGCGGCGCGGCGGCAGGCCGCGGCACCGCTCACCGGAGACGGACCGGTCATGGAGACAAGCCAACGTCAGAGTGGGGCAGGGCTGAGGGTCTTGCTGACCCTGGCCGGGGTCGTGGTCGTCGTCGCGGGTCTCAAGGCGGCGGCGACGCTGCTTCAGCCCCTGCTCGTCTCCGTCTTTCTCGCGGTCCTCAGTCTTCCCCTGCTGAACTGGTTGCAGAGCCGGCGGGTTCCACGGGCGCTGGCGGTGATGCTCACCTTTTTGTCGGTGCTCCTCGTGCTCACGGGGATGGTTACCCTCGTCGGCGGCTCGGTCACGGGTTTCTCGGAGGCGGCGCCGCGCTACCAGCAGCGTCTGCAGGTCATCGTCGATTCCCTGACCACCTGGCTCCAGGCCCGCGGGATCGAAATCCCGCGGGAGGTCACCACCGAGATGATCAACCCGGGCATCGTGATCAAGATGGCCGGAGACCTGTTTCGCATCGCCACTTCCCTGCTTTCCAAGACGGTCCTGATCCTGCTTTTGATGGTCTTCATTCTCTTCGAGGCGGCGGTTCTGCCAGGCAAGCTGCGTGCCGCCTTCGGTAACGGGAGGGAGGAGCACGGCTGGTATTCCCGGATCCGGGTCGAGATTCAGCGCTACCTGGTGATCAAGACCATCATCAGCATGGCTACCGGCGTGATCGTGGGGCTGAGCCTCTGGCTGCTGGGAATCGACTTCCCCCTGCTCTGGGGACTCCTGGCCTTCATGCTCAACTACATTCCGCAGCTCGGCTCGGTGCTCGCGGCCCTGCCCACGGTGCTGCTGGCCGTCGTCCAGTACGGTGTCGGCCGGGCCATCGCCGTGGCGGTGATCTACACCGTGGTGAACATGCTTCTGGGCAACGTGGTCGAGCCCTACTTCATGGGCCGCCGGCTGGGCCTGTCGACTCTCGTCGTCTTCCTCTCGATGGTCTTCTGGGGCTGGGTCTGGGGGCCCCTGGGGATGTTGCTTTCGGTGCCCCTGACGATGATCGTCAAGATCGCCCTCGAGAACAGCGGCGATTTTCGCTGGGCCGGCGTGTTGCTCGACGCCCAGCCTCCCGACGCTTCCTGAAGGGACACGGCGGCCCGCCTCGGGCGGCACCGGGAGTTCCCTCGCTTTCCCGACCGCGGAGAACGCACCCCTTCCAGGCCTCGCTGGAAGAAGGTGCGCCCGGCGGTCGGCCGTGCCGTGCGCGGCTCAGGGCGTTTCCTGGCCGCAGGGATTGACCGCCACCACCTTGTAGAAGAAGTGCTTCGCGTTGGTCAGGGCATCCCGGTCTTCGATCCAGGTTTCGGGGGTCTGTCCCAGGTCCAGCGCGCCGGCCATGTCCGGCGATTCCGACCGGCGGACGATGAAGTGGGCCGTGTCGGGAGTCGGTTGCCAGCTCAGGCGGGCATGGGCGTCGTTGACCTTCGCGACCCGCAGGGAATCGGCGGGGGAGCCGGCGGCCGGTCGGGAGGTGGTATCGATCGCCGACAGCCGGTTGTCGTTGTCGTCCAGAAGCCCGCCGTTGTTGGGGCCCGATGAACAGGTTTCGTCGTTCTCCGCGCGCACCAGGTACCACACGGTGGTGTCCACCGGAGCGTTGTCGTCCTGGTAGAACGTGTCGGTCAGGCCCGCGGCGACCAGGGTGCCGCTGTCCGGTACGAAATCCGGGGTCGTGCCGCGGTAGAGGGCATAGGTGCCCGAAGTGCCCGTGCCCCACGAGGTCGCGGCTTCCCACTCGACCCGGATGCCCGCCGTTCCGCAGGCATCGACATCTTCCGCGGCATTCAAGCCCCGGCCCGAGGGGGCCGCCCCGCAGTCGCCGCAGGCCGTGTAGTCGGCCAGGGAGCCGTCCTTGACGATCAACTCGTCCACATTCCAGCCGCTGTACTGCGCGGAGCCGTCGGCATCGATGGAGAAGCGAAGCTGGATAAAGGGTTTTCCGTCGGCGAAGGCGCTGATGTCATAGCGTTGTTCGGTCCAGCCGTTTTCGGTGATCGTCGCTCCGCCGTTGTTCCAGACGACGTCCTTGCCGTTGCTGATGACGGCCAGTTCCGCGTTGTCCGAACTCTGGACGTTGAGGTAACGGCGGAAAATCAACTCCGTGTTCTGGCAGTTGCTGCAGAGGATGCGTCCCGAGGCGGCGGCGGAGTGGGCGTTCGGTTCGTAGTCGCCCGCGTAGGATCCGGTTCCCGAGAGATCCAGGCCGAGCACCGAGGCGCCGACGAACGCGGCGCCGGGGTCGGGGTTGCCGCGGCTGCCGCCCTTGCCCGCAGGAGACGCGATTTCCCATTCGGTGCCGAGGATCCACTCGCCGACCCCTTGCTCGAAGCCCTCGTAGAAATAGAGGCCGGGGACTTCCATGGTGCTGAAGTGGAAGGGACCGTTGCCCGTGTCGAGTTGCAGGTCGTTCCCGTACGCGTCCGTGCCTCCCACCCTGAAGAAGACGGTCTGACAGGCATCGAAGCCGTCGATGAAGACCGTATGACTCGTACTCAGGGCACTGTCTTCGACAAGGTTGCCCAACTGGGCGTCGGGTCCGTACTCGAGACGGGTCGTGGAGGGCTCGTCCGTGGTCCAGGAGATTTCGGCCCAGCTGTGGGCCAGGCGAGAGATGGCCACGCCGCTGCCGACCGGCGCCGCGCAGTCCGTGGTGGAGGTACGCGAGGTGGTCGCCGGCGAGCCCGTGCCGTCGTCGGCGTCATGGTAGGTGGCGGTGACCAGGTTGCCGTCACCGGCCTGCAGCAGACCATCGCCCGCGATCGCCGCGCCGGGAGCCATGTCGATCGAGCCGACGAAGCGGGCACTGTTGGCGTTCTCCTCGGTGAGGACGATCCACTCGCCGTCGGGCTCGGCGGAGCTCGATACCTTGACCGAGACGGTCTCGACGAGACCGGAGTCGGTGTTCAAGTCGAGATCGGTGACCGAAACCGTGACCGTGTCGGAGCAGGCGTAGATCGACTGATCGAGGGTGATCTGCCCCTGATGGCAGGGTGCGATGCCAATATCCGCGAAGTCACCGTAGGTTTCGAAGCGATAGTACTGACCGTTGTTGTCATCGGTTGTGGAGTTGGCCAGGCTGTCGGCGCTGGTCACGTCGTAATAGTAGACCGTGCACTCCGCGAGGCCGGTCAAGGGGACGGCGTGCTGGGTGACCCGGGCGCTGTCGCCGGCCTCCAGGCCCGGGGGCCGCGTCGTGTCGTAGCGCACGAGGCTGTCCGACTGCTCATCGGTGGTCCAGCGGATGGTAGCCGACGTGTTGTCGATGTCCGTCGTTTCCACAGCGCTGATCACCGGTCCCCGGCAATCGACGGCGGAGGTGTCGGTCTTCTCCACGTTGGTGCCTCCCTGGCCGTCGTCCGCGTCGATGTAGGTCACCACGACCGTGTCCCCGTCGGCGACCTGGATCAGGCCGTCGGTGGTCGGCGGGCCCGGATCGGTGCTGATCTCACCCTTGAACACTCCAGAGGTGGCGGAAGTCTCGGTGAGAGTCACGCTTTCTCCGTTGGGTTCTGTTTCGGAGGTGACCTCGACGACGTGGGTACCGGTGCCTTTGAGGTCCGTGTCCGAGAGGGTGATGTGGAGCACGTCGCTGCACGCTGTGGCGGTTTCCCGGATGCTGATTCTTCCATCGGACGAAGCACTCTGCAGCACCGCCTCGTAGGCATCGACGCGGCCTGAACCATAGGTGTTGTCCTTGCCCGGCTCACCGAGGTCGATGGACGTGTCCTCGAGGATCGCCTTGAGGTCGTCGTGGGTCAGGCCGGGGTTCGAACTCTTCATCAGGGCCACGGCACCGGCCACGTGGGGGGTGGCCATGGAAGTACCGGATTTGATCGAATAACCGCTGCAGAGGTTGTGCGACTTGGTGTCCACGCCCGGGGCCGCCACGTCCGGCTTGATCAGGCCCGGCGGGTAGGGGTAGTCGTTGTAAGGCGGTACGTCCTGCCAGGTGACCGGTCCACGGCTGGAGAAGGAAGCCGCCTGATCGCTGCAGTTGGTGGCGCCGACGGTGATCACCCGGGGCACGTCGCCCGGCGTCCGGATATTGTCCGGTTCGTTTCCGGAGCCTTCGTTGCCGGCGGCGATGACCATCGCGGTTCCGAGGTCGATGGTGTTCTCGCAGTTGGTACGCCAAGTGGCGCGGTCGGGGTTCTGGTCGTGAGGCCAGCCGAGACTCATGGAGATCGCGTCGGCGCCGTTGTCGGCGGCGTATTGCATGGCCTCCCACACATCAGGTTCGTCGGAGAACTGCAAGCCCACCCGAAGAATCATCACCCGGGCATCGGGGGCCATGCCGGCCTGGGTTCCGGCGGTGCCGTCTCCGGCCACGGTGCCGGAGGTGTGGGAGCCGTGTGAATCGTCGTCGTTGGGATCGTTGTCGCCGTTGCCGATGTCGTAACCGATCAGGTCGTCGACGTAGCCGTTACCGTCGTCATCGATGCCGTTCTGGTCGTCGGGGTCCATCACCACCCCGTCGCCGTCGAGGTCTTCTCCAGGGTTGACCCAGATCTGGTTCTCGATGTCTGAGTGGCTCCAGCAAGTCCCCGAGTCGATCATCGCGATCACGGCCCCCTCACCAGTGTTGCCCAGCTCGTTCCAGACTCGCGGAGCCTGCATCAGGTCCACGCCGCATTCGATCTCGTCCGTGCCGGCGTTGCCCCGGTAGCGGGTGAGGGGATTGTCGGGAAGGATTTCAGGGGTCATCCGGGGGCCGATGAAAACGTCCCGCTTGGGTTCCCAATTGAGGTGATCGACTTCCGGATAGGCGGTGATCTCACGAATCAGGCCCACGGGCAGATCGGCGGCCACGATGTTGCCGATCCAGAGGAAACGCAGCCGTCGCACCTGGCCGGCCCGGTCGGCTTGTTCGAGTCGCAGGCGCAGGCGGGCCTGATGCTGACGGGCGAAGTTTTTCAGCGCGTCCGCGAGAATGCGCCGCCGCCGGTCAGGATCCTTGATGCCTTCGGCGTGGGCCCTGAGGGCCTCGCCATGGAGTTGTTCACCGAGGATGATGCTGACGGGGATCCGTTCGCCGGGCGCCGCGTTGCGGATCACCTCGGCCAACTCGCCACGCCACTTGGGCGAGTCGTCTTCGGCGGCGAAGGGCGACGGAACGAGGCCCGCGAGCAGGCACAAAACGAGAGCTACGGTCAGGTGACGGGGGGCGTGGAACATCTCGGACCTCCAGAGGATTGCCCTTTATGTACCCACATGCCGGGCCAAGGCAAGCGTGTCTCCGGAGGCTCGATTTCCGGGGATCTCTCCGCTGGACGCGACTTCAGTCCATGGATGGCCGAAAAGTTCCCGGGGCGGGGGCCGGTCAGGGGCCGGCCTGGCAATTTGCCGTCGTGTCCTGGCGGCCCAAGCTGCACAGGCCCAGTCCGTCCGCGTCGCGCAGCGTGCCGTCGGAGCGGTATCCATGGGCGCCGTCGACGCCGCCCTCTGCCGCCGCGATCAGCCACCAGGTGAACTTGCCCGGGGGGGGATCGGGCAGGGCCCTTGAATCCGCACCCGAGAGGTCGAGATCGCAGGACGCACCGAAATACGTGTAGAGGGGTAGATCGTCCGAGTCGCCGTAGAAAAGATTGAAGCGACTGCCCGGACAGCTGGTGACATCCCACTGGAGATCGACGAATCCCGCCTCGATGCCCCGGGCGGCCAGCATCGGCGAGCCGGGAACGAAACGCCCGTCGGGAACCGGTGGAGGTGCGATGGAGCCGGCCTGGCAGGTGGTCGGCGAGTAGACCTCCAGCTTGTCCACGTTCCAGCCGCAGAAGCTCCGCGTGAAACTGCTGATCACGCCGAATCGCACTCGGGCATCGGCGACCCCCGCGAGAACACTGCTCAGGTCGAAGACCTCGAGAGCCCAGTTCTTGTCCGACAGGGTCAGGTGGGGATTGCGCCAGATCTCGTTCCACGCGCTGCCGTCGAAAGCCTCGAGCAGCGCCAGATCGGCGCTGTTCTCCTCCACCCCCAGCCAGCGCCAGAAGCGCAGCTTGACGGTGTTCTGCCCCGAGGCATCGAAGGCCGGGCTGGTGGCCCACTCGGAGATGTCCGGTTCGTAGTTGCCCGCATAGCTTCCCAGGCCGCTGAGATCGAGACCCAGGACCCGGCTTCCTTCCCAGGCCACTTCCGGATCCGGACCGCCGAGCAGGGACCCGCCAAGGCCCTGGGGCGGGCCGATCTCCCATTCCCCTTCGAGAATCCAGGGCTGAAGAGTTTCGAAGTCATCGCTGAAAAGCACCAGGTCCGGGCCGCTGGCTGCCGCGGAGCGGCGCACCAGGTTGCCGTCTTCCACGCCGCCGCAGGGGCCACTGCCCGCGGCACCCGTATCTTCGGCGCGGACCACCCAGTAGTGGACCACCCCGTCATCGAGACTGCTGTCACTCCAGCTCGCGCCGTCGACGCAGGCGGCGATCCGGTTGGAAGGGTCGGGGACGAAGGCCGGATCCGTACTGCGGTAGATGTTGTACCGCACCTGGCTGCTGCAGCGAGGCGCAGCGGCGTTCCAGCGCAGCTCGATGGTGCAGGTCTGCTGACCGAGGTCTCGAGCCTCCGTCAAGCCGTCGAACGCCGGGGGATCGACACAAGAGCCCGTGGGCGTCGCGTCGGCGCAGGCCGAAGCGTCGGAAACGCCGCCACAGCCGTTTTTCGAGCGCACCTGGTAGTGATAGGTCACCCCGCCGGATACCGGTTCGTCCAGGTGCGTGGTCGTGGGGACCACCGCGATCTGTTCGAAACCGGCGCTGCAACTCTCGCGGGAGCGATAGACCAGGTATTCGATGCCGTCGC
The DNA here is from genome assembly GCA_030949985.1 of Acidobacteriota bacterium. Taxonomy (NCBI): domain Bacteria; kingdom Pseudomonadati; phylum Acidobacteriota; species Acidobacteriota bacterium. Next base: position 78,074 of record JAUZRX010000021.1, on the reverse strand, counting down.
TGGTCGCGTCCCACCGGAGCTGGACCTGGTTGTCGGCCGCCGCCGCGGCGGTCAGGCCGGTGGGGGCGGGGCCGGGGGCACAGGCGTCACTGCCCGTCGCTCCCGAGACCACCAGGGCGAAGACCGCGTCGTCTTCCGGGGTTGCCGTGTGCTCGTCCTGGTTGATCTCCACCGCGCGCACCTCGATGCGCCAGAGTCCGGCTTCCGGGAAGGGAACGAAGACGTTCTCTACCGTGTTGAGATCGTCGGGGGTTCCGCCGGGAGCCGATGCCGTGCCCACGTCCAACCCCTGGTTGCCGTAGAACAGCTCTCCCGTCGGTGCGGTGACCAGCAGATCCAGGTCGTTGATGCGGTGCATGGCCGCCGAAAGCGTACCTGGGGGATCGGTGTAGACCATCGTGATCTTCAGCTCGCTCTCGCCGGCGATGACTTCCACGTCGTAGAAGGCGCTCTGTCCCACCTGTAGTGCCGTGCTCTCGTCGATCACCATCGAGCGGGCGGCGGACTCCTTGGCGCTGCGCACTCCCGGTCGGCCCCATCCCTGGTGGGTGCGGGTCAGGTCGTGGTCGCTTCCCGTGAAAGGGTACTGGCGGGCGCTGTTGATCAGCAGCGCCTTGCTGGTGGCTGCATGGGGGCGGCGCTGGAAGACGTTCTCACCCACCGGATGGGTGTTCCAGACATTCTCCGACCACATCTGGATCTGCAGGCCGAGGATGCCCGCAACGGCCGGGGTGGCCGCTGACGTGCCGTTGAAATCGGGTCGGTAGCCCCCGGTGACGGTGGTGTAGATGTGATCGCCCCAGTAGCAGACGTCCGGCTTGATGCGACCGTCTTCCGCGGGCCCGATCGAGGACGCCCCGCCCCAGAAATCGTCTGCCGGATCGAGACTGTTACCGTGCTTGATCGCGCCGACCGATATCACGTTCTTGGCCCAGGCTTCCGGGCGGCTGGAGCGGGTGCCCGAGTTGGACTGGGACTGGGTGATGGCCAGGTCGAGCTGCCAGACGATGTCGTCCATTTCCTGGGAGTAACTGGTGTAGGCCGTGGTCCGGGTGTGCCCCCAGGAGTTGGTCTGGAACGACGCGTAATAGGGGTAGTCGAGAAGCTGCCGGGTGTGGGCGAAGCGGTCGGTCAGTTCGTCCTTGTCGGCGAAGATTCCCTGTTCGGCGCAGGAAAGCAGACCTTCGGCCCGGGCGTCGCCGTCGCCATCCCGTCTCCCGTTGCTGAAGACGATGCCGTAGGTGCTCGAGCCATGATTCATCAGGTCGTGGGGGCCGTGGAGCATCACTCCGTCGAAATCCTGGTGGGCCTCGTCGAAGCCGGAGTCGAGCACCTCGCCCCGCACCCCCTGCCCGCAGGTGCCGGCGTCGTTCTCGATCCACACGCGGCCGGAATCTTCCCGCAGCAGGTCCATGTCGGTCTCTGACGGCGTCTGGGGGTCGACCCACAGCAGCCGGTCGCTGCGGGCGAGGACCTCGAGCTGCACCCGGTCGGCGAGGATCTCGAGGGTTCTGCCGCTCTCGGCCAGGGCCAGGACTTCCGCGCCCAGGGCGCGGGCCCGCTCGGCGAGAAGGGTCTTGGCCTCGAGGCCCCAGCCGGCCACCGTCAGGCGCAGGGGGCGCCGGTCGTCCGGCGGAGCTTCGAGCACCCAACGCTGGACCTCCCGGGAAAGGCGGTACCAAGGATGGAAGGGCACGATCGCCTCCACGAATTCAAGGGTGGCGATTGTCTCCACGCGCGCAGGATCGCAGCGCAGCAGGTGCCCATCCCGGGGAACGGTGGCCAGGATTTCGGCGCCGGCCTCGGCCAGGGCGGCGCGGAACTCGGGCAGGCTGCGGGATGCGAGGGCCACGACGAAAAGCCGGCCACCCGCCGGCAGGCGCCAGGCGGCGGGCGCCGGGGGAGCCGGCCCGCCGGGAACGATGACGCCAGCCCGCAGGCTGACGCCGCCTCGGCGCAGCCGGGCCGGAGCCCAGTGCCCGCCGCCGTCGCGGCTGAAGCTGTCGTAGCGGCTGCCGTCGGAGCGGGTCCAGGTGGCGAACAGGGCCCGGCCTCGGGGATCGGCACCGGCGGGGCCCGGCTCGGCCCGCCCGGGGAAGCGATCGAGCGCGCTCCAGGGGCCAGGGGTTCCATCGCGCTCGACGCGCACCAGGACCTGGCTGGTACCCTGACTCTCGAGCACCCGCACCTCGACCTGTGCCGCCGATGCGAGGCTCCACCCGCACAGGAGGCTCCACCCGCACAGGGTGATCAGCGCCAGCCGGGATGCGGCGGCCCCCAGTTCTCTCGGAACGCAGCGAAGCATGGTCAATCCCGGCTTCCCGTGGAGCCGCCCCGCGGGCAAGCCCCGAAAACTCTGAACTATAACGCAATTTTGCGAACCAGGTCGCGCTCCGCGAAGGACGCGCCCCCAGCTCCTGGAAGGAAAAAAGAGCTCCTCCAGGGGCGCCTGGGTAAGGAAGAGGGGTTCCCCGGGCTGTCTCGAGTCGACGCTGTCGGGGAACCGGAAACCGCGGGGTCAGCTGATGCACTTCTCCCGTGCGGCGCGGAAACTGCCGAGAATCAGCCGGAAACCCTCTCCGAGATGGCCTCCGCAGTCGTCGGCGAGGACCCGGACTACCGGGTCCGTCCAGAACTCCTGGCCGCAGCGAAAATCCGGTCGCCGGCCCGGCTAGAGAGAAGGCAGCGCCCCCTCGGCCTGAACCCGGTGAGGGGGCGTCCGGGCCGAGCGCAGCCGCTCAGTTGAAGGCGAGTCTCAGGGTGTTGTTCGCCGTATCGATGTCGTTGGCGCCGACGGGCTCCACGGACAGCTCGAAAACGTCACCCGCGAGGAGATCCAGCAGATCGATTCTCCCCGACGGGAGATTACACAGGCAACTCCTCCATCCGTCCTTGCTGTCGCAGTTCTCGATCATCGTCTCGCACTCGCCCTTCGTGGCCCCGACGTAGCACGACCCTGTACGGGACTGGACGTGGCAGCCATTTCCGCAGCTGCTTGAGCTATCGGAGCGCGGACCGTACGAGAGTTCTCTTGAGAGTCATGATCGTCTCCTCCACGGCGTGACGGCTACTGAATCGTGACCGTCGGAACGTTGTTGTCCAGGTTCGTCTCGTCGAAGCCGGGAGAGGGAGTGACACTGAAGGTCAAGGTGTTACCGGCAATCAAGGTCAGCAGACTCGAGCTGGCCGCACCGCCGTCGGATCGATTGCAGCTACAGCCATCGAGCGTGTGCTTGGCTTCGCCTTCCTCCGGACAGAGTTTCTTCAGCCAGCCGCAGGAGCCCTCGTAGAGGGTCGGGTCCTTTCCGATCGTGTAGTGGCACTTGCCCGTCCCGCAGCTACCACCGCACACGGCGTCGCAGACATCGGCGGGGTGGATCGTCTCCCCGAGGTTGATCGGCGTACCCGGGACCTGGTCATTCCGCTTGTGGGTCAGCAGCAACGTGTAGGTGAACTCCCCCTGGGTCGAACTCCAGCTCGCGCCATAGCTGACGGACACCTCGTATTGATTGCCGCCGACGGCGGTCACGGTGATGCCCCCTGCCCAGACATCGCCGTCCGCCCGCGCCATGCCGGCGCCGAAGCCAGCGGCGAGAAGGAGGGGCGAGACGAGGGTCGGTACTTCGCTCATTCAAGCCTCCTTTTGAATGGGCGAGACCGGCTGCTGGACCTTTTCCGGAGATGCCCCCTCTTCCGACCAGGCTTCCTGGATCCGGGGTACGGCACTGCTTTCGTCCGCTGGCCCGGTCGGCGCACTCTCGATCGACAGGACATGTATACCCCCCCCCATGTCAAGGTCTCATGTAGAAAAGACATCGCTGGTCGATCCGATCCGTTCGCAACTCGAAGCGAGAGCCTGTATTTTGCATGGCTTTCGCCGCCTGCCGGCCTCGGGCAGGGGTTTTGGGGTCCCCGTTGGGAAGTGCGGCGTGCTGGGAATGGACGAAATCCAACTCGCTGGAGCGTGGTGGATTCTCGGCTTCCGTCCGAACGCCGCGAGCTGTTGCCATGTTGGCTCGCCCCGGCACCGGTCGGAGGTGGATCCGGGAAGAAGGCGGTGGCAACCGGGTTCAGGGCGCTTTCGGCACCTCGCGTCCCGGTGTCCAGGGGACGCCGGCTTCGTCCAGGCGCTTCTCGAGGGCCGGCAAGGCCACGTCGATGAGCTGGTGCAGCTTTTCGCGCAAGGTGGCGAATTGCTCGAGTGCGATCTCCAGGCTGCGGCGGTGGGTCGGCGTGGGGCCGTAGGTCGACAGGCGATTGCCGGTGATCACCACGTCGAGGCGCCGCATCACCGATGGTGCCATGGGCTCGCCGATGCTGCGCCGGGAGGTGTTGCCGCCCATCGCCTCCTGGACCCGATGGAGCTGCTGCTGGAGATCGCGCACCGCCATGTCCAGCTCGCCGCCCGGCTCGATGGCAGAGCGCTCGAGGGCATCGCGCAGAGCCGCGACGCGGCCCGAGGCCTCGGCCAGAGAGAGGCCCGCGCCAGTGACCGCTCGCTGAAGCTCTGCTGCCTGCTGGAGGAAGGCAACGGTCTGCTCCGGGCTGCTGCCGGGGAGTACACCCTCGCGCATGCGCACGACCTCGAAGGTCTCGGGACCCGCGAGGGGGATGACTTTGCCATCGACGCGCTTGACCAGCGTGACCGTGTAACTGCCGGGCGCCGCGAGGAATCCCCTGGGTTCCTCGTCGGGTCCGTTGCGACGTCCGGCTCCCAGGGCCCGGCGATTGGGAAAGCGCAGGTCCCAGGCCGTGCGATGAAAACCGGCGCTGGTCTCTCCCTGCAGGCGACGGACCACCTGACCGTCGACGTCACGGACCACGAGCAAGACCTGGGGCTCTTCTTCCCGGCGTTCGGCTTCCAGTTCGTCGAAGGAAGGCACGGGAGTGTCGGCGCCCTTCTTCTTCAGTTCTTTCTCCCGCTTCTGCCGCTGCTCGGTGCGGGAGACGAGGTCTTCGGCCAGGTAGTAGGTGAACACTGCGCCGAAGGGCGGGTTCTCGGCGGTGAAGTAGGAGGCGCCCTGGGAGGCCTGGCCCTTCTGCCCCAGGGGGCGTCGCTGGATGTACCACCAGGCCCTGCGAACGGGAAAAAGCGTCGCCTCCGCGGCCAGCATCGTCTCGTTGACCTGCCGTAGCGGTGTGTAGTCGTCGAGGACGTAGAAACCCCGACCGAATGTCGCCCCCACCAGGTCGTTCTCACGCCGCTGGATCGCCAGGTCGCGGAAGGGGATCGTCGGCACCTGTCCGGTGAGCTCGATCCATCGCCCGCCGCCGTCGATGGTGAAGAACAATCCAAACTCGGTGCCGGCGAAGAGCAGTTCCGGCTTGACGTGATCCTGGACGATGCGCCAGACCACGTGATCTTCCGGCAGGTCGCCGGCGATCGAACGCCAGGTCTTGCCGCGGTCGGTGCTGCGATACAGGTAAGGAGTGAAGTCACCCTGCTTGTGAGCATCGAGGGCCACGTAGAGCGTGTCGGGATCGTGGAGATCGGCCTTGATGTCGTTGACGAAGGCGCGGGCCGGCGCTCCGGGCAACGCGTCGACCTCGATCCTCCGCCACTGCTGCCCTCCATCTTCACTGATCGCCAGCAGACCGTCGTCGGTGCCCACGTAGAGCAAACCCTCGACCAAGGGTGACTCCGCGATGGAGGTGATGGTGTTGTAATGGGACATGGCCGCCAGGTCCCAGCTCGAATCCCAGCTCCACTGCCGCCCCATCAGGGGTAACAGGAGGCGATTTTCATTGCGAGTCAGGTCCCCGCTGACAGGCTTCCAGCTATCGCCCCGATCATTGGAGCGCCACAGCCTCTGGCTGCCGTAGTACAGCCGCGTGGGTGCGTGGGGGCTGATCAGGATCGGTGCGTCCCAGTTGAAACGCTCGGGGGGATCCCCCGGTTCGGGTTGAGGTTGAATGTAGACGATCTCGCCGGTGGTTCGGTCGTAGCGGACCAGGTTTCCCTGCTGCCACTCGGAGTAGACGATGTCGGGGTTGCCCGGCTCGACCGCCGGCTGGTGGCCGTCGGCGTAGAGCGTGATGAACCAGTCCGCGTTGCGAATGCCGTTGACCGTGTCGGTGCGGGAGGGACCGCCCTGGGTATTGTTGTCCTGGGTACCGCCGTAGACGTTGTAGAAGGGCAAATCGTCGTCGACGGCCAGCTTGTAGAACTGGGTCACGGGCAGGTTGGCCACGAAGCGCCAGCTCTGCTCCAGGTCATAGCTTTCGTAGAGTCCGCCATCGGTACCCGCCAGCAGGTAGTCTGGATCGTTGGGGTCGAAGGCCAGGGCGTGATTGTCGCTGTGCTTGGCGACTTCTTTCATTTCGCGGAAGGTCCGGCCGCCGTCCTCGGTGACCTGCACCCGGACGTCCAGCAGGTAAACCCGGTCGAAGGCGTGGGGCGAGGCGGCCAGCTCGTTGTAGTAGTGGGGTCCGGTGGCCCGCCCGACGGCATCGGACATCTTGGTCCAGCTCTCGCCCCGATTGGCGGACCGGAAAAAGCCCCCCGTGCGGCGCTCGAGTTCGATGACGGCATAGAGCACATCCGGGTTCTGCGGGGAAATGGCCAGGCCGATTTTCCCCATGTCTTTTTCGGGCAAACCCTTCTTCAGCCGCCGCCAGGTTGTGCCCCCGTCCGTGGATTTGTGGATGCCCGACCCCGGCCCGCCGCTGATGTACGCCGCCACGGTGCGCTGCCGCTGCCAGGTGGCGGCATAGAGCCGGTCCGGGTCACGAGGATCGACCACCAGGTCGGTCACTCCCGTCCACCGGTCATCGCCGAGAATCTTCTCGAAGCTCGCGCCGCCATCGGTGCTCTTGTACAGGCCGCGTTGACCGCCCTCCGCCCACAGCGGGCCCTGGGCGGCAACGTAGAGCACCCGCGAGTCTCGTGGATCGACGATGATCCTGGAGATGTGCTCGGTTTTCTCGAGGCCGAGCTTCTCCCAGCTTTCCCCGCCGTCGCGAGAGCGGTAGACGCCATCGCCCCAGCCCACGTGGCGGCCCCCTACGTTTTCGCCGGTGCCCACGTAAATCACGTCGGGGTCGTTCGGGTCGATGGTCACGCAGCCGATGGAGTAGGCCGTCTGTCCGTCGAAAACGGGAGTCCATGTCGTGCCGCGATTGGTGGTCTTCCACACCCCACCGGAGCCGACGGCCACGTACCAGGTGCTCTGGCGTTCGGGATGGATGGCGATGTCGGCGATGCGTCCCGACATCAGCGCCGGGCCGATGGCACGCAGCTCGAGGCCCTCGAAGGTCGACGCGTCGAGTCGACTTTCGTCCTTTTTTGCGGATGCGATGGACGGGGCGTGGCCGGGGAAAAGGAGGCAAAACAGGGTCAGAACGAAGAGGCAGCGGCGCATGGTGATCTCCGTGAAGAACTCGGCAGAGATTACCAGAGTCTCCCGGACCCGCCGAATCGGGGGTGGCGGTCCTGCCGTCAGCTCTCGTCGCTTCGGGGTCTGCGCCGAGCTTGCTTGAGCCGGGCGAGGCGGCGTTTATCTTCCAGGCGCCGCCGCCGCTGGGCTTGCGGTATCGCCGACGCCAGCCGGGGGGGATCCCGGTGCAGGGCGCCGGCCAGCAGCTTGGCGAGTCGCCCGAGAGCCTCCCGCCGGTTGGCGTGCCGACTGCGGTGCTGCGAGCAGGTCACGCGCAGCACGCCCCGGCGGTCGATCCGCGTGGCGAGCTTGTGGGTGATGCGGGCCTTCTGCCGGGGCGTGAGGCTGGGACTGGCGGCGACGGGAAAGCGAACGATCACCCGCGTCTCGACCTTGTTCACATGTTGGCCGCCGGGGCCCCCGCTGCGGGCGAAGGTGATTTCCAACTCCCGCAGCGGGATGCTCAGCGCAGGGGTGATTTCGAGCCGATCCGGCCCCGCGTCAGCCATGGGGGCGACCGGTCAGGATCCGTCCTCGGCATCCTCGGCCATCTGCCAGGCGGCACCCTTGGCCGCCAGGCGATAGCACAGCCAGGAGAGGATCAGGAAGAAGAGCACGCTGACCGCCTGGCCCCAGAAACCCTCCAAGTAGGCCAGCATGCCTGTCCACTGCCCGGCCTCGGCCAGGTGCTCGAGGTCGATGAGGTTGATCGGCTGGCCCAGAACGGGAAGCTTGCCGAATGCGCCCACGGTGCCGACGATGGCCGCTCCCGCCATCACGCCCGAAGCGATCAGCGTGCCCTGTTTGGCCCGGGCCTTGCGCACCTTTTCGCTGCCTCCGGAGTTGGAGATGATCGCTCCCACGCCGGCACCGGCGAAGACGGCCATGTTGATTTCGATGGGCAGGTACATGCCCAGTCCGAAGGCCAGGGCCGGCACCGAGGCCATTTCCAGCAGCACCGCCATCACGCCGCCCAGGGCGTAGAGCAGCAGGGGCTGCTCCTTGCCACCCATCACGCCCGAGACGATGGCGGCCATCAGGTTGCCCTGGGGAGCCGGCATGTCGGGATTGGGCACCATGCGCCCGCCCTCCTCGACAAGGAAACCGTAGGCGTCATTCATCACCCAGATGATCGCTCCTACGCAGAGCGAGGCGACCACGATACCCAGGTACTTCCAGCGCTGCTGTTGAAAAGGGCTGGCGCCGGTCCAGAAGCCGATCTTCAGGTCGGAGACGAAGGCTCCGGATGTGGACAGGGCCGTGCACACCGCGCAACCGATGATCAGGGCGATGGTCTGTCCCAGGGCGTCTCCGCCGAGGCCCGCGGCCACCAGGGCCAGGCAGGCGATGATCAGGGTGATCAGGGTCATGCCCGACACCGGGTTGACGCCCACGATAGCGATCGCACGGGCGGCGACGGGGGTGAAGAGAAAGGCCAGGACAAAGGTGATCAGCGTGCCGATCAGGGCGTACTTGATCGAGCCGCTGACCCACCAGAACAGCAACAGCATGCCGACGGCGGCACCGACCTGGATCAGAAAGGTGTTTTTGGGGGAGATGTCCCGGTCGGTTCGCAGCGCCGCGTCGATCGGGTGGCTGCCCACCAGGCCTTTGAAGGCCAGCGTCAACGAGGAGAGGATGATCTTGCCCATCTTGATGATGCCGATCAGCCCCGCGATGGCGATGCAGCCGATGCCCACCGGGCGGGCGTAAGTGCCCCAGATGTCTGCCGCATTCATTTCTGCGATCAGGCGACTGGTTTCCGGAGCCACCGGGAGCTGCATGCCGGATCCGACGTAGAAGATCATCGGTACGAACACCAGGTAGGACAGTACCGACCCGGCGGCGATGATGCCGGCGTAGCGCGGACCGATGATGTAGCCCAGGCCGAAGTACACCGCCGTGGCGTTGAGCCGCAGCTCGAAGCGCTTTTCCGCCAAGGCCCTGCCGAAGCGGCCGAAGAGGTGCTGCGAGCTGAGGTGGCCGTTCCAGAGATGCACGAACTCCACGAAAAGGTCGTAGACGAAGCCCAGGCTGAAGGCCAGGCCGAGGACGATGCCCGCCGATCCCTTCGCCTTTTCTCCGGTGGCCAGGACGTTGACGATGGCGGTGGCCTCGGGGAAGGGGAGTTGGCCGTGGAGTTCGACACAGAAGTAACGCCGGAGGGGGATCAGCAGCACCACGCCGAGGAAGCCGCCGAGCAGGCAGGACAGGAAGATCTGCAGGAAGTTCGGGTTGAGCTGATTGATGTAGAGGGCGGGGATGGTGAAGATAGCCCCGGCGACGACCACTCCCGAAGCCTGCCCCAGGGACTGGATGATGACGTTTTCGAGCAGGGTGTTGCGCCGGTCGGTCATCATGCGCATCAGGGTGTTGCCGATGGCCACCGCGAGGATCGCGATGGGAATCGACGTTTCGATCACGTTGCCCGTCTTCAGCCCGATGTAGGCCGCGGCGAAGGTGAAGAGCACCACCGCACCCAGGCCGAGCAGCACCGAGCGCAGCGTGACTTCGGGCGTCGAGATGTCGGCGGGTACAATCGGTTGGTAGACCTCGCCCGGCTTGAGTTCACGAAAGGCGTTCTCTGGCAGTACGCTGCTCTTGTCCTGTTGGGCTTCCATTTCTGTCTCTCCCGGTTCGATTCCCTGCGACTGCAATCTCTGTCGTGTCCGGCCCGTCAAGGGGCGACCCAGATCCTGTCACGCACCTCGAGGCGGGTGTCGTCGAAGTACACGGCTCTTCCCGCGCCTCCCGGCCGGAAGTCGGTGACGATGTCCACGTGTTGGGCCGAGCGGTTGAGCAGGCCCTCGCGGTACAGCTCGTCGCAGCGCCGCCGGCCTTCCCCGGAGGCGGGGTCGTCGACGAAGCACTCGGGGTAACTCGCGCCGATGGCGATGTGCAGGGTGCCGCCCACCTTCTCGACGAAGAGCGGATGGCGCAGCACCTTCTCGATGCCAGCGTTCATACCCAGGGCGATTTCACCGAGGCGATGGGAGCCGTCGTCGGTCTCGATGATCTTGGCCAGGGCGTCGCCGCCTTCGAGGGCCGAGTATTCCTGGATCACGCCGTCGACGAAGCGCAGGTAGACACCGCGAATCGTCGTTCCGCCGTAGAACACAGGCATGTCGACGAAGATTTCGCCTTCCACGCTGCGGGCGTCGGGGCTGGTGAAGACCTCTCCGTCGGGGAAGTTGCGCTTGCCGGTGCACTTGATCACGTTGCGGCCGGCGATGGAGAGTCGCAGGGTCAGCTCCCTCCCGTCGGGATGCGCGGTGACGACCCGGATGGTGCGGGTGCGGGACATCAACTCGTGCAGCGGCGCTTCGATACGCTCGAGCTGCAGGGGGTCGGTGGTGGAGGCGGAGACGATCACCCGGGTGTACTCCTCGAGACTCATCTCCTCGAGATCGGCGAAGGCCTGGGTCGGGTAGAGGGTGATCACCCAGGGCTTGAGCAGCCGGATCTCCTTGATCGGTTCGTCGACCCGCATCACCGCCTGGGCCGTTTCTTCGGGCAATCCGGTGAAAAGGTCGGGGCATTCGGCGCCGAGGACCTCGAGGTACTTGGTCATCGCCTCGTAGCGCTGGCGATGCCAGGCCGGGACCCGCTCGATCTGCGCGATGGTGCCATGGCGCGCGATGGACGCGCCCCAGACCTTGCCCCGGTCGTTGTCCGGAGCCACCAGGTTCAGATCGGCGACGGCTCCGGCGGCGAAGACCTTGTCCTGGAGGATCGAGAGCAGGGGCCAGGTGATGGGCTCCCCCTTGAGCATCACCACGTCTTCGGGGCGGATGCCTCCCAGGGAGTGGTCGAGAAGGTAGTCGGCCCAGGTTTCCAGGTCTTTTTTCGAGATGCCGCTGTCCATGGCTGAAGTCTCCGCGGAGAAAGGCGTTGGGGGGGGAGCCGGATTCTACCGAGCCACCCCGCGGGAAGGAAGCGCGGGGCCGGGGGGGCGCGGGGCTCATCGCCGCGGTCTGCGGACAGGTGGCGGGCTTAAGGCACCGGTCGGCTCCCGGGGCTCGGGGTATGATGTCCCATGCGCCTGGTCCTGATCGCATTGAATCCCACTGTCGGCGACGTGGAGGGCAACGCCCGCCTCATCGAGGAGGGCCTGGCCACGGCCCGTCGCCAGGGAGCCGACCTGGTCGTCTTTCCAGAGCTGGCGGTCTGCGGCTATCCTCCCCGGGATCTCTTGCTCGAGGGGGCCTTCATCGAGGCCTGCGGCCGGGCCGTGGCGAATTTGACACGCCTGACGGCGGACGGGCCCGCCGCGGTGATCGGTTTCCCCCGTCCTGTCCCGGGAGGGCTGGCCAACAGCCTGGTTCTGGCCGCCGGTGGCCGCCAGGCGGCACTCTACGACAAGCGCCTGCTGCCGACCTACGACGTGTTCGACGAGCACCGTTATTTCCGGCCGGGCGACCTGCCGGTGGTAGCCGAGATCGCCGGACGGCGCGTGGGGCTTTCCATCTGCGAAGATTTGTGGAAAGGGGAAGACGCGGGTTTCGCCGCCCGTTATCGGGAGGGGAGTGACCCCGTCGCCGACCTGGCGGCCCGGGGCGCCGAGATCGTCGTCTCACCGTCTGCCAGCCCCTTCGTCCTGGGCAAGCAAAGGCGACACCAGCGGATCCTCGCCGCGCACGCGCGGCGCCACCGCGTGACGATGGTCTCCGTCAACCAGCTCGGGGGCAACGACGACCTGGTCTTCGACGGGCGTTTGAGCGTCTACGCACCGGGGGGAGCGTGCGTCGCGGGTTCCCGGGCCTTCGATTCCGAGCCCCTGGTGGTGGAGTTGCCCGCTGTCGCCGACGATACGCCGGGGGCGGAGGAAGAGGGCGACCTGGATCTCGAACTCTTCAAGGCCTTGCGCCTGGGCATCGCGGACTACCTGCGCAAGACCGGGTTCGACAAGGCGTTGATCGGCCTGTCGGGGGGCATCGACTCGGCGGTCACCGCCGCCCTGGCCGTCGCCGCCCTGGGGCCGGGGCGGGTGCGCGGGGTGGCCCTGCCCGGTAAATACTCCTCGGAGCATTCCCTGCGCGACGCCGAGGAACTGGCTCGGCGCCTGGGGATCGCCTACCAGGTGATTCCCATTTCTGCTGCCTTCGAGGGGTTCCGCGAGCTTCTCGACGCGGCCTTTCGCGAAAACGGGGAGGCCCGGCTCGGCGAGCGCCTGCCGGACCTGGCCGAAGAGAACCTTCAAGCCCGGGTCCGTGGCACGGTGCTGATGGCCCTTTCCAACCGCAGTGGCGCCATCGTGCTGACCACGGGTAACAAGAGCGAACTCGCGGTGGGCTACTGTACCCTCTACGGCGACATGAACGGTGGCCTGGCGGTGCTCTCCGACGTGGCCAAGACCCAGGTCTACCGCCTTGCCCGGCTGCTCGATGCCCGTCCGTCCGAGTGCGGCCTGGCCGGGCCGCCGATTCCGGAAAGCACGATCACCAAGCCACCCAGCGCAGAGCTGGCTCCCGACCAGCGGGACAGCGATTCCCTGCCGCCCTACGACGTGCTCGACGAGATCGTGCAGCGCTACGTGGAAGATCGGCACTCGGCCGCGACCATCGCGGAGGCCACCGGCTTCGATCCTGAACTCGTCGGTCGCATCGTTCGCCTGATCACCCGCAACGAGTACAAGCGCAAACAGGCCGCCATCGGCCTGAAGGTTACCTCCGTCGCCTTCGGCCGCGGTCGCCGCATGCCCATCGCCCAGGGCTGGACCCGCTGAATCCGATGGCGCGGAAGAAGGCCAGGTCCGCTTCCCGCCCGTCGTTCGTGGCGCGTTTTCTCGCCACGGTCGAGGGGGTCGGCAATGCCCTCCCCCATCCCGCCACACTTTTCGCGTTTTTTTCCCTCGGACTGATCGTACTCTCCTGGGCGGCGAGCCGGATGGGACTCGCGGCGGTCAACCCGCGGGATGGTGTGACCGTCCTGCCTGTCAACCTGATCTCGCGTGACGGCCTGCATTGGATCCTGGACAACACCATCGTCAATTTCACCGGATTCGCCCCGCTCGGCACGGTCCTGGTGGCGATGCTCGGCGTCGGGGTGGCGGAAAAGAGCGGCCTGATCGGTACGGCCCTGCGCTCGCTGGTTCATGCCGCGCCACGGCGCCTGCTGACCTTTGCGCTCGTCTTCGCGGGTGTGATGTCCAACATGGCCAGTGACGTGGGCTATGTCCTGCTCGTGCCGATGGGGGCGGTGATCTTCCTCTCGGTCGGCCGGCACCCCATTGCCGGGTTGGCGGCCGCCTTTGCCGGGGTCTCGGGTGGATTCAGCGCCAACCTGCTGCTGGGGACCATCGATCCGCTGCTGGCCGGCATCAGCCAGGAAGCCGCCCGCATCATCGATCCGGCCTACAGCCTGTCTCCCGCCTGCAACTACTACTTCATGGTGGTCTCGACTTTCCTGATCGCGGGGGTCGGGACCTGGGTTACCGAGAGCATCGTCGAGCCGCGGCTCGGATCCTACCGGGGGGCACCGGCCGACGACGGCGACGAAGTGCGAGCCCTGACCCCCGAGGAAAAGCGCGGTTTGCGATGGGCGTTGCTCGTCACCCTGCTGCTCGCGGCGCTGGTTCTCATCGGGCTCCTGCCCGCAGGTGGGATCCTGCGCGAGGCCGAGACGGGCAGCATTCTCCACTCTCCGTTCATGCACGGGATCGTCGTCTTCATCTTTCTCGGCGGATTCCTGGCCGGACTGGCCTACGGCCTGGCGTCCGGCTCCTTCCGCAGCGACACGGACGTGGTCCAGGGTATGAAGGAGTCGATGGAGACTCTGGGGCTGTTCATGGTCCTCGTCTTTTTCGCGGCCCAGTTCGTGGCTTATTTCAAGTACACCAACCTGGGGATCATCTTCGCCATCAAGGGGGCTGATCTGCTCCGGGCCTCGGGCCTCGGGCCGATCCCCCTGATGCTGGCCTTCATCGTCTTGACGGCGATCATCAACCTCTGCATGGGCAGCGCTTCGGCCAAGTGGGCTTTCATGGCCCCGATTTTCATTCCCATGTTCATGCTGCTGGGCTACTCACCGGAGCTGGTGCAGGGGGTCTACCGCATCGGTGACAGCGTGACCAACCTGATCTCTCCAATGATGTCCTTCTTCGCCCTGATCGTCGCCTTCGTCCAGCGTTACGATCCCAGGGCCGGCATCGGGACGGTGATCGCCGCCATGCTGCCCTACTCGATGGCCTTCCTGCTGACCTGGATGCTGCTGCTCGTGGCCTGGCTGCTGGCGGGCATTCCCCTCGGTCCCGGAGCCGGACTCTACCTCTCCGAGTGACGCACACCGGGCATGGGAACTACAGCCCAGGCGCGTGAAACTTCCAGGTATGAGACGAGGCCCCGGTGGGAAGCCGCCGCCCCGGCCGGCGATCGGCGGGTCGGCTCGATTCGGGCGGATCGTCGGCTCGGCGGCCGTTCCGGGCGATGACAACGGCAACCAGCGCGAAGTGGGCCATCGTCAGGCCTTCCCGACAGGCAGATCCATGAAGACCTCGGCGCCGCCCTCGGGCCGGTGCCGCGCGACGGCGCGGCCGCCGTGGGCTTCCGCGATGCGGGCGACGATGAACAGGCCGAGGCCGGTGCTGCCGGCCTTGATCGAGGCGTTGCGCACCGTGGGGCGGGCCCTGGAGAAGACCTGGTCGACGGGAAGGGGATCGAAACCGGGCCCGGTGTCCCGAACGCCGATCCGTATGCCTTGCTCGCCATCAGGCTCGGCAAAGAGGGTCACCCGTCCGCCGCGGGGAGTGGCGGCGAGAGCGTTGGAGGCCAGGTTCCACAGGGCCCGTTCGATCAACAGGGCGTCCGCGTGCAGGGGGGGGAGATTCTCGCCGGCCGCTGTCTCGAGGGCGATCCCCCGGCGTTGGGCGAGGGTCGCCACGTGCTCGGCGACCTCCTCGAGCAGCCCCGGAACCAGGACCACCCCCCGCTGGGGAACGATCGGTCCTTCCTCGGCTCGAGCCGCTGTCAGCACATTGACCAGGTAGAGGTTGAGTTTCTCGCAGGTGTCGATGACCTGGTCCAGCGCGGCCCGCAGGTCGGGGTCGTCGCTCTCCTCGGCGAGGGACTCGCAGCGCAGTTGGATGCCGCCCACGGGGGCCTTGATGTCGTGGACCACCGCCGTGAGGTGGGAAAGGCGGTCGGAAAGACCCTCCGAGCGGTGCAGAGCCTCGTCCCGCTGCAGCCTCAGGCGTCGCTCCCGTCGGCTGCCGATGACGACGAAGCCCCCTACGCTGAGCATCACCAGGGCCAGGCCACCGGTACCCAGGGCCGAGACCAGCGCCAGGTAGCGCCGCCGGGCATCCTGCAGGGGTTCGAGCGAGGCTCCCGCTGCGAGCCAGAGTTCGCTGGCGGCGGGACCGGCTTCGGGCAGGTAGGCGATTTCGAAGCCCGGGTGCTTGTCGTCCGGTGACCAGGTGCGAAACAGCGCCGCCGGGCGGGGTGCGCCGCCGGGAGGCGGGGGGTCCGCGGGGAAGGTGTGGTGGAGCAGGCGACCTTCGCGGTAGACCGCCAGGGGAGCGTGGAGATCCCGGGAAGTCTGCTCGAAGAAGAGTCGGCCGACCAGGATGCCGGCGCGCACCGTACCCAGTCGCCGCCCGGCGGCGACGATCGGCTCTTCCACCACCACAGCCAGGTCCCCGGCGATCACCGCGGTGCTTTCCCGCGCTTTCGTCCCCGCCGGAGGCGGGGCGGAGGCCAGGGCGATGGCGGCCAGGGGATTGGACCAGGTCAGCGTCTTGCCCGCGCTGTCGGTGATGACCAGGTAGTAGGCGCCCAGATCCGCACGGAACGCGCCCAGGGCGGCGTCGAGCCGGGAAGGGTGCCGCGCGGCCAGGGCTTCCTGGATCGCGCGGGATTCGGCCACGGCCTTGACCGCGATGCGCCCCTGGACCACGTGGCGGTGCATCAGGAGCCGGGCGACCTGTGCGAGTTGCTGGGCGGCCTCCCGGCGGCCCTCGTCCAGCCGCTGCATTTCATGGCGCCAGGAAAGGCCGAGGATCACGGCCAGCGCCCCGGCGACGGCCAGGGCCACCACGGTCAGCAGGCGCAGGGGGGAGGCGGGGAGGGCGTGAGAACTCACGGGGATTCCGTTCCCGGGGGCGCCTGGTACTGGGCCAGCTTGCGATAGAGAGTGGCGAGGGAAATCCCGAGGGTCCGGGCCGCTTCCTTCTTGTTGCGGTCGACCCGGTCGAGCGTGTGAAGGATCAGCAGTTGCTCGGCCTGGGCCAGGGTCGTGTCGGCGGGCAGGGTCAGCCCCGCCTCGCTGACCGTCGCTCCGCCCGTGATCCGCTCGGGGAGATCACCCCGTCGCAGCAAGGGACCTTCGGCCAGGGTCACCGCCCGGGAGATGGCGTTCTCCAGTTCCCGCACGTTGCCCGGCCAGGGATAGCGGCGGATCGCTTCGAGGGCCCCCTCGTCGAAGCCTTCCAGGTCTTCCCTCCCGGCCCGCGCGCGGGTCACACCGAAAAAGTGGCGGGCCAGGAGCAGCACGTCGTCTCCCCGCTGGCGCAGGGGGGGGATGTGCAGGGTGATCACGTTCAGGCGGTAGAACAGGTCTTCCCGGAAACGACCTTCCCGCACCTCCACCTCCAGGTCGCGGTTGGTCGCGGCGATGACCCGGGCGTCCACGTGTCGAGTGGCGGCGTCACCCACCCGCTGGATCTCGCGGTTCTGCAGGGCCCGAAGCAGCTTGACCTGCACCGAGGGGGAGACCTCGCCGATCTCGTCGAGGAAGATCGTGCCTCCGTCGGCCTCCTCGAACAGTCCGCGCTTGTCCCGGATCGCCCCGGTGAACGCCCCGCGCACGTGGCCGAAGAGTTCCGATTCGAGCAGGTTTTCGGGAATCGCCGCGCAGTGGACCTTGACCAGTGAGCGTTCCGCCCGGGGGCTGAGCTGGTGCAGGGCCTCGGCGATGACCTCCTTGCCGGTGCCGGTTTCCCCGGTCAGCAGCACCGTGGCCGGGGAGGGAGCGATTTTCTCCACCAGGCGCAGCACCTTCTCGAAGGCCGGGGAGGAGCCGATCACACCGGAGAGATCCCGCCGTCCCCGCAGCGCGTGGCGCAGGCGTCGATTCTCGGCCGCCAACTGGTGCTGGCCGAGGGCCAGGGCCAGGGCCTTGCGCAGGGCCCGGGCCCGGGGCGGCTTGACCAGTACGTCCACCACGCCGTGCTTCATCAGGTTGACCGCGTCCTCCACCGAAGCCTGGCCGGAGACCACGAGGAAGGTGGTATCCGGGCTCAGCTCGCGCAGGGCCAGGACGAATTCGAGGCCGTTCATGGCAGGCATGGCGAAATCGGTGATCGCCACCGCGGGCGGCCCGGAACGCGCGGCCTCGAGGGCCTGCTCCGGGTGGGTGAAGGTGTGCAGCTCGTGTCCCTCGCGTCCCAGGGCGGCGGCGATCGCCTCCCCTGTGACCGGGTCGTCGTCCACCACGAAAACCAGCGCCACGTGACCTCCTCGCGGCAATTCTACAGGGGGCGCCGGGCGAGGGCTTCAGGGACAACCCGCCGTGGGGGCGCAGGCGTTGTGGGCTGTGACGCGGAGGTAGCGGGCGACTCCCGGCGGAGGCCGGGGCTCTTCCCACTCCGGTCGGTGAGCCTGACGGCACATCGAGCGATCGAAGCCGCCGTCGGCGAGCAGGTGATCGACCCGGCCGTAGATCAGCTCGTAGGTGGTTCCCTCACCGGCCTCGGCGGCCTGGTCGTCCCATTCGAATCGTGGGCCGGACGCCCTGAGCCACGGGTCGGACGGGGGGGCGAAGGCGCCCGGATCGTCGGGGGCGCAGTCCAGAGTATCGGGAGCCCCGTCCGCGTCGCCGTCCGCCGCCAGGCGAATCCACACCCGGTCGAAGTCGGCCGCCCCGCCGCTGCCGGCATTGTGAACGAAGCGCAGTTCGAGGGTCTCGAGGTCGGCCGGCGTGGTGACGCCCGCGGCCAGCAGGTCGAAGAATTGCACCTCGCCGTCGCTGGCCGGGTGGACCACCAATCCCGTGGAGTGCCAGCTTCCCCCGCCCACCCGCCACTCCACGGCGGCCGTGCCCAGGTAATCGGGGGGGGCGGAGGATTCCACCTCGAGCAGGGCCTGCTCGAGGCCCAGGCGGACCCGGGCACCGAACCCCCGCACCTGCCAGCGCCGGCCCGGCAGCAGGGTCACGCGGCCGTCTGCGGGCGCCGGGGCGTTGGGGATGTCGGCCCAGGCATCGTCGGCTTGCAGCTCGGCCAGGCTTTCGCTGGAATCGTCCCCGGCGCCGAAGAGCAGCGGGAGCGCCACGGAGGGACGGGCCGGGGGGCGTGCGGTCGTAGAGGGCAGGGCCCAGTTCAGCATCGAGGCGAAGAGTTCCCACTCGCTGTCCGGATCGATGACCGGGCCGTCGGCATCCCGGTCGCCGGTGAACATCCAGTCCCGGTCACTGCCCTCTTCCACCTCCAGGTGCAGGTTGGGATAGATCACGCGGCCCGCGCCGAAACCGTGGCGCACGATGGCGAGGGTGCCCTGGTGCGGGCCCGGTGCGTCGTACCAGCCGCTTTCCACCACCGCCTGCTGCTGGGAGGGCGGCAGATGGAAGAACCCTTCCCCCTGGTACCAGGTACTCCAGGTGCCGACGCCGATTTCCGGGTCATCCATCCGCAGGGGGGTCAGGGCGTGTTCGGGCCAGGGGGCGATCTCGTCCAGCGGTCCTTCCAGGCTGCCGAGGAAGACATCGAGAGGATAGTCGTAACTCTGCCCCGACCAGAGCACCGTATCCGCCGCGTAGAAGGCTCCGGCGGAGATGCCCATGTAGCCGCCTCCCGCCGCCACGAAGTCCCGGATCTCGGCTTCGACCCCCGAGAGCTGGCTGACGTACCCAGCCGCCCAGCCGCCAGGCATCACCAACAGGTCGAAGGCTTCCGGGTCGAGGGCGGCCCACCACACTTCCCGGGAGCCGATGGCCAACGGGGCGGCGCCCGCCGCTTCCAGCGCCCGGGCCAGGGCGGTGAGCAGGGCGGGGAAGGCGCCACCCGCGGCGGAGCGTGTGGTGTAAAGGGCGATCCGCCGGCCGGGATTGGCGGCGGGCAGCCGGTGAGCCGGTCGGCGATCGGCGCCGGTGGCGGTCCATTCCACCAGGGAGAGCAGCAGGCCCTGGTCGTGCTCCGCGTCGGCGCTCGACAGCCGGCGGTCGTCCCGGACCGACCAGTCGCCCTCGGAACGTACGTCCACCGCCGGCAGGGGGCCGGAGAGGACGCCCCGGCCCGCGCCGTAGAAGAAGCGCAGCAGGGCGGGCTGCTGCTCTTCGGGGTCGCTGCTCCGGCCCGTGGACCAGCGGGCCAGAATCTCGCCGTCGCCGCCGCTGAAGAAGGCCGCACCGGGGCCGACGAAGACCGTGCGCCGGGTGGTGTCGCGCCATCCCGCGGCCCAGCTCTCCTCGGTGACCAGGGTAGCGAGTCCTTCGCCCACGCCTCCAAGGGGGCCCCGGGCGCGGCCGTCCCAGAGTGCGAGACCCGGCATCGGGACCGTGCCGTCCCAGTCCTCCTCGGCGCTGGCGTAGCGGGCTCCCGCCCCGAGACCGACGAAACCGCCCCCGCCGGCCACGAAGTCTCGGATCGCCTGTTCGAGGCCGCCGCCGCCGATCTCGTCCCGGTAGCCGGAGCTGCTGCCCTGACGACCTTCGGGCAAGACGAAGACATCGAATGCGCTGGTGGTCAGCAAGCCCAGAGCCAGATCGTTCGAGGTCACGGTCAGGGGCAGGTGACCGCCCAGGGCAAGGCCCCGGGCCAGGGGCAGCAGCGTCTCGCCGTCTGTGGCGGCGTCGGCGTAGATCGCCACGCGCAGAGGGGGGCCCTCACCGAGGCACAACGCGCTCCCTGCCAGGCCCAGCGCGGCGAGCGCGACGCCCCACCTTCGCGGGAGCGCGGTGGGCGGGAATTTCAGAAATTTCAAGACGCGGAACATCGGCATCAGGTACAGCGTGGCGGCGGGCCACGCAACCCGATCCCGGGCCGGAGGGATGTTCCGGGATGTCTTGGGGGATCGGCGGGCACTCGGCCGGGCCACGCCACCGCGCAGGCCGGCTCTGCGGAAACCGTGGGACCATGCGAGCCCGGCAGATGCGGCATCCCGGCGAGACCGGCAGGAGACGGACAAGGGGATGAAAATAGGGAATAATCCCTCCTGCAGAGCGTGTTCCGCGACTCGGCGAGGGGGAGGGCAAAGGCGACGATGAGCGACAGCGAGCGGCTCGACCCCAGGACCGAACAGACGTTCCGCGTCCGACTCGAGGAGGTGCGCGACGGTTTGCGCTCCCTGCTCGACGTCAACCGTGGCGGCACCCGGCCGGTCAGCCTCGACGAGCCCATCGGCCGCATTTCGCGGATCGACGCCATTCAGCAGCAGAAGATGGCCCAGGCCAGTCGCGGCATGCAGCAACAGAGGCTGCGCCTGGTCGAGGCGGCTCTCGAGTCGATGGAGGCCGGCACCTATGGCATCTGCCGCCTGTGCGACGAGCCCATCGGCCTCGCCCGCCTCGAGGCCCGTCCCGAAACGCCCTTTTGCCTCGACTGCCAGCAGGATCGCGAAGACGAGCGCGCCGATCCCCGCGCCTGAAGTCGCTCCCCGCCCCAAAAAAGCGCCCCCCGGGGACAGGGGGGCGCTCAGGCACGAAGAGGGGGAGGGGGATCAGTTGACCGAAATCGAGATCTGCTTGGGCTTGGCCTCTTCGCGCTTGGGGAGAGCGATCTCCAGCACGCCGTTTTCCATCCGCGCCTCGGCCTTGGAAGTGTCGAGGGTGTTGGGCAGACGGAAGGCTCGCTGGAACTTTCCGTAGAAACTCTCGCGGCGGGTCACCTGGCCCTTGCTGAACTCCTCCTTGTGTTTGCGCTCGCCGCTGATGGTCAGCACGTTGTCCTCGATGTTGAGATGCACGTCGTCACGGCTCAGGCCGGGCAGTTCGACGGCGATCAACATCGATTCGTCCGTCTCGACGATGTCCACTGCGGGGGTCCAGCCGAAGAAGCCACCATTGGGTGTCAGAAGATGGTCGAGTTCACTCGAGAGGCGATCGAGTTCACGGAAGGGGTTGAAGGGTACGAGCTGCATGGTTTTCCTCCTTTCCTGATCGCGATGCTTGGCTTTCTCGCGTTTGCTTTTTGCTTCGGGCCGGGGGGCGGCGATCTTTTCGCTTCTTCCCGGCCGCGGATTCCATGGGATCGAGACGCGGAGTTGTCAACCTCTCCGTGTGCCGTCCGAAGCCAAAAAGCGGTGGTTCAGGAGCGGGGGTGAGTCCGATCGTAGACTTCCAGGATGTGGTCGAGGGACAGGCGGGTGTAGCGCTGGGTGGTGGCCAGGCGGGCGTGGCCCAGCAGCTCCTGGATCGCCCGCAGGTCCATGCCGGACTCCAGCAGGTGAGTGGCGAAAGAATGGCGCAGCACGTGGGGATGGACGCCCCGCGCCAGAGCGGCCCGGGACACGGCGGCATCGAGGATCCGCCGTACCGAGCGATCGCTCAGGCGGCCTCCCCGAAGGTTGAGGAACAGGGCATGTTCGCCGCTCTTCTCCCGCAGGGGCACGAAGGCGGCCAGGTAGGCGCCCAGGGCGTCGGCGGCCTGGCGTCCATAGGGGACGATGCGTTCCTTGCCGCCCTTGCCGAGCACGCGTACGGTGCGTCCCCGCAGGGCCAGATCGTCCAGGTCGAGACCCACCAGTTCGGAGACCCGCAGGCCCGCCCCGTAGAGCAGTTCCAGCAGGGCCCGGTCCCGCAGACCGGCGCGGCGGGAACGATCGGGAGCGGCGAGGATCGCCTCCACGTCTTCCACGTTCAGGTGCCGGGGGAGGGAGTCCGGACGCCTGGGGTTGGGGATTTCCGCCGCCGGGTTGGCCGCGACTTCACCACGCTCCACCAGCCAGCGGAACAAGGCCCGGGCCCCGGCCAGGCGCCGGCCGATGGATGTGGGCTTGAGCCCCCGGTGATGAAGGTCGGCGACCCAGGCGCGGATCATCCGCGGCGTCACATCCCCCGGGGGGGGCGGCACCTGCTTACCGGTCAGGCCGGCGAGAAAGGTCGCCAGGTCGCCCAGGTCACCACCGTAGGCGCGCACGGTTTGAGGCGACACGCCCCGCTGAAACTGCAGGGAATCGAGGAACCGCTGGATCTCTTCGATCACGTCCTGGATCAGGAAAGCTGTTTGCGGGCCAGTTCACCGGCCACCATGTACTCGGTCCACAGCCCGTCCTTGGCCTTGATCCCGACAAACACCCCGTAGACGGCTCCACCGATGTTGATCAGCAGGCTCAAGGGAGCCGTCAGCAGGAACAGTCCGAACATGCCGAAGACCCACAGACCGAAGTTGGCCACCCCGATGGCGCCGAAGAAGAACAGGGCCTGCAGGGAGTGGAAGGCCACGAAACGGGATTTGTCCTTGTTGAACAGGTAGATCAGCAACGCCGGCGCCCAGCCGAACGGCGCCGTCAGGCAGATCAGCGAAAGGACCGCTCCGATGATGTGCGCCCACATGGCGGTCAGGGCATCGGCGTCTCCGGGCTGACCCGAGTCGGCCCCACCCGGTGGCGGTGGTTGCGGCGACGAAGGGGGAGGAGGCGGAGGGAGGGCCGTCTCGTTGTCATTCATCGGGGAAGGTTCCTTCTCGGGATAGGAGCGCCGTGGAAGGCGACCCTAACAATCCCCACTGCGGGCGGCAACCGCTCCCGGGAAGGCGAAGTCCGGCGGGTCCGCTTCAGACCGAGCGCGGTTCGCCCGCGGGCCGGCCGGCGTCGATCCACGCAATCAGTCGGCGAATCCTGTCGGAGGTGGCGACGGCTTCCGCTCCGGCTTCCCGCTCGTGGCGTTCGTGACGTTCGAGAGACTCGGCCAGCACACCCCGGACCTGGGCCGGGTCGTGGCCCGCCTCGAGCAGGTCCATGGCCACCCGCCAGTCGGGCAGTTCGCAGGATTGCCAGGCGCCGAAGGCCCCGAGCCGGTCTCCGTCGGCGAGCATCGCGCGGGCCAGCAGGGCGTGGGCCCGGGAGTAGAAAACCGGAGACCCCTCGTCCCGTTCCTGGCACCACTGCAGGGCGAGGGCGGCGTGATGGGAGGCCCGCCCCGCGTTGCCGGCCAGCAGCAGGTAGCCCTCGGCCAGCATCAGGGCGGTTTCGGGTTCCGGCGGGAAGTCACTTTCGATTTCGCCGAGTACCTCGGCGGCCTTTTCCGGCTCGTTCATCCGGGCATGGCAGAGGGCGATCTGGGAGAGGAGAAAACGCCGGCCGGTGATGTCGTCACCGCGCTCCCGCGTGCGTTCGAGCTCCTTGCGAAGGATGGCCACCGCCTCTTCTCCGCGTCCCTCCGCCAGCCGCCGGGCGACGGCGAAAGATGCGGTGAAGTAGGCGTCGGCCCTCCGGCGGGCAGGGGCATCGGGCTCACGGGTCATGCCGGCTCACCTCCTGGTCGCAAGGCTCCCCCATCCGCCGCGGATTCCGGGGGATGCTGCGGGCCTTCAAAGAGTGGGCATTGACAAAGATAGTCAGAAAGGGCGCGCAAGGCCCGTTCCGAGATCATTCTTTTTCTTTCGCGCCGCCGCCGGGGGCCCTGGGCCAGGGGGGGGAGCAGGCCGAAAGAGATGTTCGTCGGCTGGTACCGTGTTCCCTCGGCGTGGGCGATGTAGCGCTGGAGCGAGCCCAGAGCGGTTTCCGCTGGAAAGACCGGTGCCTCGAGACCCCGTAGCAGGGCCACCGCGCCGACGCCCGCCACCAGCCCCGAGGCGGTGGACTCGGTGTAGCCTTCGACGCCAGAAATCTGGCCGGCGAAGAAGAGATCGCCCCGCTCCTTGGCCTGGAAGGTCTCCCGCAGGATGCGCGGGGCGTTGATGTAGGTGTTGCGATGCATCATGCCCAGCTTGACGAAGCGGGCCTGGCCCAGGCCGGGAATCATGCGGAACACCCGCTTCTGTTCGCTCCACTTCAGGCGATTCTGGAATCCGACCATGCTCCAGTGGGAAGCGGCGAGATTGTCCTGGCGCAATTGCACGGTGGCCCAGGGCCGGTGCCCTGTGCGGGGGTCCACCAGGCCGACGGGCTTGAGCGGGCCGAAGCGCAGGGTGTCCCGCCCCCTGGCCGCCAGTTCTTCCACCGGCAGGCAGCCCTCGAAAAGCAGTTTGCGGTCGAAGTCGTGCAGCGGCGCGGGGTCGGCGGCCAGCAGCGCCGCGTGAAACGCTTCGTACTCCTCCCGGTTCATCGGGCAGTTCAGGTAGTCATCACCACCACCCTTACCGTAGCGGGAGGCGCGGAAGGCGATGGAGGTGTCGATGGACTCTCCCTCGACGATCGGACTGATCGCATCGAAAAAGGCGAGCTGCTGTTCCCCGGTGAAGCGGGCGATGGCTTCGGCCAGGGCCGGTGAGCAGAGGGGTCCCGCCGCCACGATCAGCGGTCCTTCCGGTGGCAGGCCGGTGATTTCTTCGCGCCGGATTTCGACCAGGGGGTGCTGCTCGAGTCGCTCGGTGACGCGACGGGCGAAGGCCTCCCTGTCCACTGCCAGGGCGGCGCCGGCGGGGAGTCGGGCGGCCATGGCGCAATCGATCACAAGGCTGCCCGCGGCTCGTAGCTCGGCCTTGAGCAGGCCGTGGGACGAGACCGTCTCGAGGGACTTGAAGGAATTCGAGCAGACCAACTCGGCCAGATCGCCGCTGCGATGGACCGCGGTGGGCCGCGTGGGGCGCATCTCGTAGAGCCGCACCGGCACACCCCGGCACGCGCACTGCCAGGCGGCCTCGCTGCCCGCGAGGCCGCCCCCGATGATCGTGACCCTGCCTGGAGACCTCATGGCTGCGATGGTAGCCCGGATTCCGCCCGGCGCCCGTGCTCTCCTGCGAGGTCAGGGTTGGTGCCCGTCTCCGCGCCTTTTCCTCGTCATTGCGGCTCTCCGCCTTTTCCCTGCAGTCCGGGAGCCGGGATCATCAGAGGAAGAAGAGGAAGGTCACCACCAGGAAGGTGGGGATCAGGATCGGCAGGGTCCAGCGGAAGATGTAGCCGAAGAAGGAAGGCATCTGGATGCCGGCCTGCTCGGCGATCGACTTGACCATGAAGTTGGGCGCGTTGCCGATGTAGGTGCAGGCCCCCATGAACACGGCTCCGGAGGCGATGGCCTCGAGGAAGATCTCGTTGTTGGCGATCAACTGGCGCACGGCCTCGGCCTCCACCACGCCGGGATAGAACTTACCCAGGGCCGTGTTGAAGAAGGTCAGGTAGGTCGGCGCGTTGTCGAGGAAACTCGAAAGCCCACCGGTGATCCAGAAGTAGTGCCAGGGTTCGTTCACCGAGCGGATCAGGCCCGCCAGGGCGCCATGCTCGCCGGCCTTGAGGATTTCGAGGGCCGGGATGATGGTCATGAAGATGCCGGCGAAGAGATAGGCTACTTCGAGAATCGGTTCCCAGGAGAACTCGTTCTCGCGGCGCAGTTCCCGGCGGGTGGTCCACAGGGAGAGCAGGCCCATGACGATGATCCCCACGTCCCGGGCCAGGTTCTGCAGGCCCACCTCGATACCCATCACGCTCAGGTGGCCCGGCTTCCACACGCCGCTCATCAGCACCAGGCCGACGATGCCGGCGAGGAAGAGGAAATTGTGAGCGCCGGCGATGGCGAACTTCCGCCGCTCTCCCGAATGTTCGAGGGTCGCGGGATCTTCCTTGCGGGCCAGCACCGTGTCGATGGCGAAGTAGGTCGCCAGCAGCAGGACCGAGACCACCGCCATGGGCAGGGCGAGCTTGAAGGTCCAGAAGAAGGGCACCGAGTGGAGAAAGCCGAGGAAGAGCGGCGGATCACCCAGGGGGGTCAGGGAACCGCCGATATTGGCGACGAGAAAGATGAAGAAGATGACCGTGTGCACCTTGTGGCGTCGGCTGGCGTTGGCCCGCAACACCGGCCGGATCATCACCATCGCCGCGCCGGTGGTCCCGACCCAGGAGGCGATCAACGTACCGATGGCCAGCATGGTGGTATTGACCGCCGGTCGGCCGCGCAAAGAGCCCCGTACGACGATGCCGCCGGCCACGGTGAACAGGCCCCAGAGCAGGATGATGAAGGGGATGTAGTCGATCAGGTAGATATGGACGATGGCGTGCAGGGCCTCGTGTCCGTAGGCCACCAGGAAGGGGATGGCCAGCAGCAGGGCCCAGAAGGCCGCCACCTTGGGATAGTGGTGATGCCAGAAAGCCGTGGCCAGCAATGGGAACACGGCGATCGAAAGCAGGATTCCGGCGAAGGGTACGACCCACCAGAGCGCCAGTTCCGCGCCCAGATGCTCGGACTGCGCCGACGCATGCTCGGCCCCTCCGTGCAGGGCGGCGGCTTCTTGGCTGTGGGCGGGCGGCCCGGTATGGGAAGATTCCTGGCCCAGCGCGAGCCCCGCGGCACCGCAAACGAGCAAGACCAGGACGCTGACCAGGAACAACCGGCTGAGTCTTCTCAAGCTCATTGTTGACGTCTCCTCCGGCCCCGGGCGGAACGACCCGCGGTGGGGGCCGGAATCGGGAGTCGGATTCTACTCCCCTTTCTCCCGATGTCTTTTCGGGTTGTTCGCTCCTGACCTTGAGCCTGATTTTCCTGGAAGTAAAAATCGGTGGCGGACTTTGCCGACCGACTGCGGGTACAATCCGCTGCGGGTATCGACGTGGTTTCTCGTGACCAGTCCCAGCGGGTCTTCAACCCCATCCCCCGTCGTCTCCTCCGGCGGCGGATCACCCGTGCCGAGGCGATGGCCGGTGGCCTGACCCTGTTGGCGCTGCTGGTCTTCGGAGCCTGGATCCTGACCCGCGCCGAGGCCTACGACCCGGCGGAGAGGGACATCGCTTTCGAGACCCTCCAGCAGGGGAGTGTGGCGGACACCCTCTACCGGCGCCCTGTCCGGCGCTGGGTCGACCCGGGTACTCCGGCGGCCCCCACGGTGGATCTCGGGCCCTTCCCCCCGTCCCTGCTCGAAGGTGGCTGGACTCTCGATGGCCGGGTGGAGACCTACACTCCCGAGAATCTCTACGTGAAGATCAACGGGGCCGCCGAGCAGTACCTGGCCTTCGATTTCCGCCGGTTGACCTACTTGACCCTGGCCCGCGGTCCCCTCTTCCTGACCATCGAACTCTACGACCAGGGCCGGCCGGCCCATGCCCTGGGACTCTTTGCCCGCCAACGGAACGCCGACGCCCCGGTGCTCTCCGAACAGGGCGTGCATTACACCCGGACCTCCGTGGGCGCGCTGGGCATGCGTGGCGGCCTGTTTTTCCGGATCGCGGCCAGCGCCCCCGGGCCCCTGGTGGAGGCCAAGACCCGGCAGGTCCTCCGCCTGCTCGCCGAAGTGGATCGGTCCGGGCAGGAGCCGGACGGGAAGATCGTCGAGTTTTTCACCGGGCGCCTCGGCCTGCCTTTCGAGGCGGTCTCCTACCAGAAAGAGAACGTCTTTCAGTATGACTTTCTCGAGGACTTCTGGTTTGCCTCGGGGCTCGAGAAGCTCGGCGCCGGTCGCGATGCGCGGATCTTCGTTCACCAGGCGCGTGACGCGGGTCGGGCCGAGGCGCTCTACCGGCGCCTGGTGGCCGAGCAGCTCGCCGAGTACGAGCCGATCGAGCAGGCGGGGGAGGACATCCTGCTCCGCCATCGTTATCTGGGCACGGTCTTCGCCCTGGCCCGGGATGGGGCGCGACTCTACGGTGTCGAGCACGCGGCGGATCGAGCCGTCGCACGCGCCCTGCTGGCGCGGATGCAGGAGGCTGCCGGTGGCGACTAGGCGAGACAAGCCCCTCCAACATCCCGAGTACCGGAAGCAGATCCTGGGCCGACGGGAATTTGCCCGGCGTCTGCTGGCCACCGTCGGTTTCGGCGGCGGTGTCGCGTACCTGGCCCTGGCTCCCGAGAACTGGCCCCTGTCCCTGCGCGATGGCAGCGGTCTGCGATCGGTGCCCGCGGAAAGGCCGATGCGCCTGGGCGACTACCGGGTGCCTCCCCCGGCCGGCTCCGCGGAGGTGGCCGTGGGCTACGGGTCGAGCGTGGCCGAGCGCCTGGACAAGGCCCTGGACGCGGTCGGCGGCCTGCGCCACTACATCGAGCCCGGCGAGATCGTCCTGGTCAAGCCCAACGTGGCCTTCGATCGTTCGCCCAACCTGGGGGCCACGACCCACCCCGAGATTCTCGGGGAGCTGGTACGCCGCCTGCTGGTGGAGTGCCGGGCCCAGGAGGTGCGGGTAGCCGACAATCCCATCGAGTCGCCGGCCGACTGCTTTGCCAAGAGCGGTATCCGTCGGGTGGTGGAGCGGGCCGGGGGGCGCATCTACCTCCCGGATTCCAATGCTTTCCGCACCCTCGCCACTCCGGGGGCGCGGTTGATCGAAAGCTGGCCCGTGCTCTATCGCCCCCTGACCAACGTGGACAAGGTCATCGGCGTGGCGCCCGCCAAGGATCACAATCTCTGCCAGGCCTCGCTGGGTATCAAGAACTGGTATGGACTGCTCGGCGGCCGGCGCAACCAGTTTCATCAGGATATCCACGAGATCGTCTCGGACCTGGCCCTGATGATGCGACCGACCCTGACCATCGTCGACGGCAGCCGCGTGCTGATGAAAAACGGTCCCACGGGGGGAGACCCCTCCAACGTCAAGCCGGGGCATGCCGTGGTGGTCGGGGTCGATCCCGTGGCCGTCGACGCCTGGAGCTACCGCCACCTGCTCGAGCGGGACGACGAACTCCCGGCCTACCTGCGCAAGGCCGAAGAGAAGGGCACCGGGCGCATCGACGCGGCGGGCAGGCTGAGGGAGATCGCATGAGCGATCTGCCCCGCCTGCCGGTCTACCAGCCGGCGCCGCCCGTCCGTCGCCTGCTGCGCCTGACCAACGTGCGGATCGTCTCCCAGGCCTTCTTCTTCCTGGCCTTCGTGATGGCGGTGTGGGCCACCTGGACCAGCCGCTTGGGAGGCTACCCGGTTTCGCGATTGCTCGAGATGGACCCGCTGGTCGCGTTGTCCACGGTGCTGTCGACCGGTTTTCTCTACCGCTTTTTGCCCTGGGCCCTGGTGGTGGTGGCGCTGACCTTGCTGTTCGGCCGCGTGTTCTGCAACTGGATATGCCCTTACGGCACACTGCACCAGTTCGTCGGCTGGCTGTTCAACGTGCGCAAAAACAAGGAACGCTGGCATTCCAATCGCTACCGATCGATCTACTACCTGAAGTACGCCTTGCTGCTGGTCTTCCTCATTCTGGCGGCCCTGGGGGCGCTGCAGATCGGCCTGCTCGATCCGATCTGCCTGATGTATCGCACCTTCGCCACGGCCCTCGCCCCGGCCTCCGACATCTTGCTCGATGGCATCACCCGTTTTCTCGGCGGCTTCGGCCTGGAGGCGTCCCTGCTCGATCACCTGAAGTTCGCGCCGGGAAGTGAGCGGCGCATCTTCGTCGGTTCGTTCTGGATCGGGCTGTTGCTCGTCGGCCTGGTGGGCCTGAACGTGGTCGTTCCCCGGTTCTTTTGCCGGGTCCTGTGTCCCCTCGGCGCGTTGCTGGGCGTCACCGCACGCTTCGCCCTGTTTCGTATCGATCGGGACGTGCATCGCTGCACCGACTGCAACGTCTGCATGTCCCGCTGCGAAGGCGCCGCCGATCCCCAGGCGGAGCTGCGCCTGAGCGAATGCTTTGCCTGCATGAACTGCCTGGATGATTGTCCCGAGGATGCGCTGCGCTTCTCGATGCTTCGGCTGGACGCCAAGCAGGTGCGTCCCGGGCCGGAGATCGGCAGGCGGCAGGTGGTCTTCTCGTCGATTCTCGGCCTGCTGGCCTATCCCTTCCTGCGCAGCCACGGGGTCGACGACGATCGCAACTATTCTCCCGCGCTGATCCGGCCGCCGGGTTCGGTGGAAGAGAGCCTCTTTCTCGAAAAGTGCATCAAGTGCGATCAGTGCATCAACGTCTGCCCGACCAATGTGCTCCAGCCCGCGACCTTCGCCGAGGCCGGCGTCGAGGGCCTGTGGACCCCGGTGATGAATTTCAACATCGCCCACTGCCAGCTCAAGTGCGCCCTTTGCAGCGAGGTCTGCCCGACCGGAGCGATCCGCCGCATCACCGTGGAAGAAAAGCTGGGCAAGGGGGCATACGTCGAGCAGGGGCCGATTCGCCTGGGAACCGCCTTCTTCGACAGGGGGCGCTGTCTGCCCCACGCCATGGAGATCCCCTGCGTGGTCTGCGAGGAGGTCTGTCCGGTTTCTCCCAAGGCGATTCAGACCGTCGACGAGGAGGTCAAGGACGTCTTTGGGCGGATCGTCCTGCTCAACAAGCCCTTCATGGTGCCCGACCTGTGCATCGGCTGCGGCATTTGCCAGGCCGAGTGCCCCGTCACCGATTCCCCCGCGGTTTACGTCACCGCCGTGGGCGAGTCCCGTTCCCCTCACCGGCGACTGTTGCTGCAGCATCGCCGGCCCGGCAGGAGGCCAGGATGAGCAAGACAGAAGGTACGAGCAGACGTGGATTCATCAAGGCTGCGGTCGCGGGCGGCGCCGGTCTGACTTTCGCGGGGTCCGCGGCGCTGGGTGCCGGGGGGGCCTCCACCCCCGCCGATCACCCGAAGGTGCCGCGGCGGGAACTGGGGGCCACGGGGGCGAAGATTCCGATCCTTCTGCTGGGTTGCGCCCAGCGTTTCGATCCCAGGTACGACAAGATTCTCCATCGCGCCTACCAGGCGGGAGTGGACTACCTGGATACCGCCCTGGCTTACGAGGATGGCATGTCCCACAAGACCATCGCCCCGTTCATCAAGCAGGTCGGCGGGAAGGACAAGCTGTGGATCACCTCCAAGGTGGTATCCCGCGGCTATGATCCGGCGGAGTACGAGACGGGTATCGACACCTGCCTCGAACAGCTAGAGGTGGATCACCTCGATCTTTTCTTCATGCATGCCGTCGACGATGCCAGGGCTCTCGACCGGCCCTGCCTGGAGGCGGGTGATCGGCTGCGCAAGAGCGGCAAGACGCGTTTTTTCGGCTTTTCCTGTCACGGCGACCGGGTGGTGGAGTTGATGGAGAAGGCGGCTCGGGTGGGGGGTGTCGATGCGATCATGTTCCGCTACCACTTCGGCAAATACGGCGATCTGGCTCTCAATCGGGCCATCGACGCCTGCCGCAAGAAAGGAATCGGCCTGATCGCGATGAAGACCCAGAAGTCCGTGCCCGCCGATGCGGAGCAGGTGATCGGCTTCAAGTCCCGGCATTTCACTCTGCCCCAGGCCAAGCTCAAGGCGGTGTGGGCCGACGAGCGCATCGACGCCGTGGTTTCTCACATGGACAACACCAGGAAACTCGCCGAGAACGTGGCTGCCGCCCGTTCCCCCCGGCAATTGTCGATGGAGGAGTTCCAGCAGCTTCAGCGCCTGGCCACCGCCACCGCCCCCTGGACCTGCGAAGGGTGCTCGCGGCACTGTGAGCCGGCGGCGGGGGGCAAGGTGCCGATCGCCGACACCCTGCGCGTGCTGATGTACCACGAGTGCTATGGGGAAACCGCCAAGGCCAGGCGCCTGTTCCGGGAGTTGCGGCCGGCGGGTCGGGAGATCCGGGAGGCCGACCTCGTCGCCGCCTCCCGCGCCTGTCCCCAGGGCATCGACATCGCCTCCCGGCTGCCCCACGCCCTCCAGCTTCTCGGCTGAGTCCGGGTGGACGCGACGACGGCGCACATCCGGTCGCCCCTCGCGCCTTGGGCGGGGAGCCCCGGGGCGGAGCTTGCTTGCGTCAGAACATGTGTCGCCCGCCCGCGCCAAGGATCACGGCGAGAAAGCCGAGGTGCAGGTTGACCATCACCAGCAGCCGGATCTGGCGCAAGGCCCTGTCGGCTTCGGCGGGGTCCGAGGCGTCGGCGGCGCGACGAAAGCGGCCGAAAGGCACGAAGAAGAGATAGGCGAAGATCAGCGCCATCAGCAGGCCCAGGGTCATCATCAGGTTGATGTGCAGGGCCAGCCCCTTCATGCCCCCGTAGAAGGCCAGGATCATCCGGAAGCCCGTGGCCAGCAGCACGATGACGGCTATCCAGGTCCATGTGAAAAAGCGGGAGAGCGCCGTGAGCCAGAGTCGGTTCCGCACAGCGGGGTCCGCCAGGGTGGCCGCAGCCGGTCGCAGGGCGATCATCGAAAAGAACATGCCGCCCACCCACACCGCCGAGGCCAGGGCGTGCAGCAGCAGGAGAATACCCAGTTCCATGATTCCGCCTTCCTGGATCCGCGAGTGGATCGTTTCGGGAGCCTACTGTGCTTGGTCGCGCAGGCCGCGTCAAATCGGGCGGAAGGTTTCAGGAGCGGACCGGGTGGGTCGCCTGCCAGGGGGCGATGAAAAGTTTCTCCCGCTCGTAGTCGCCCGTGGGAAGCTGCTCGGGGGTGTAGCCCTGCTGCAGGCTCAGTTCGGCGGGAAGTTCCCACTTGGCCTTGAAGCGTTGCCAGTTGCTCTTGTGGATCTCGTCGAGCCCCCGGCTTTCGAGGGGCAGGCTGGTGGCGCCCTCGTGATGCACGAAGACATCCTCCGCCCGGTAGGGAATCAGCCGGCTGCTCAGTAGCCGCAGCGACCAGTCTTCATCCTCGAAGGAGCCCGGGAAGAAGCGCGGATCGAAGCCGCCCACCAGGCGCAGGGTGCGCCGGGGGATGGCCAGGCAGATCCCGCAGAGTTGGGAGACGGGCATGGCGATGCCGTCGTTGGCCCGTGCCAGGCGCCGGGCGAAGGTGTCGAGGCCCTCGAGGGTGGTCGGGTCGTAGCCGACCCGGGCCAGCGCCTGGAAATTGGGGGCCAGATTCGTCCGGGCGCCCACTGCTCCCGCCCTGGGGTACTCACGCAGATGGGAGATCAGGCGGGTGGACCAGTCCCGGGTCACCACGGTATCGGCGCCCAGCAGCAGCACCACGTCCCCCCGGGCCCGGGCCAGGCCGTGGTTGCAGGTGGCGGCAAAGCCCCTCTGGGTGTCGTGGGACACCACTCGAATCCGCGGGTCGTCATGGGCCCGACGGCCCAGCAACTCGAGGCTGCCGTCGGGGGAGGCGTCGTCCACCACGATGACCTCGAGCAACTCGGGGGTGTGCTCGATCACCGAGTCGAGGGTGCGCAGCACGCGTGTTTCACCGCCTCGCACCGGAATCACCACCGTGGCCCGTGTCGGCCCACCCAGGGCGGGCAGGTGAGACAGGCCGCGGACCGCAGCCTCGTGGGGCCCCGCCGGCACCGCCCGCACGGGCAACGCCGGCGTGGTGGCGGCCAGGGGGTAGAGCCGTTCGGTGTCCGGCAGCACCACTCCCTCGGCCCAGGGCCAGAGTCGCCGGCTGTCGGGAATGCCGGCCTCCGCCAGGAGTTCCACCTGCACCGGCGGGCGCCGTGGACCCTCGGCGACCAGGGGGAGCAGCGAGAGCAGCGTGTCATCGGCCATCAGGTAGATCGCCTCCACCTGCCCGCCGCGCCGGGAGTCGATGCCCAGGAGCCGGTCGAGGGCCGGGACCGTGCCCGGCCCCGGCTCGGCCAGGGCCGCCCGAGTGGCGGGATCCGCCGCCACCAGGCGCACGGAGGCGGGCAGGCCCCGGACCTCGGCCGGATCCTGCTGTTCTCCGGTCAAGACCAGGCTCACGGGCCCACTCCAGCAACTCGCCAGCGCCGTGGCCCGGGCCGCGGCGCCGGCGCCGGATGCGCTTTCCAGCCGGGGGGCGATCACGGCCAGCAGGCCCCTTTCCTGGCTTCGGGTGGTCATGCCCTCGATGCCCTCCGCCGCCCGCCGGCCGGGGGCCGGTCGCGCGGATGAGCGATCCCCGAGCCCAAGATCGGGCGTCAGGGCCGGGAAAGCCACATCCGGTTCGGATCTTCCTGCCCCGGGGAGCGGAAGCCCGGCGACGGGGCACGGGGCCCTCCGGGGTGATATGTTCCCTGCCGATGGATCGAACGGCATTGCTCGAGGTTTCCGGCCTGACCGTGGAGTTTCCGCGAGGGTCCGCGGTCGTTCGCGCTGCCCAGGACCTGGCGTTCAGCCTGGCCCGAGGGGAGATCGTCGGCCTGGTCGGCGAGTCGGGATGCGGAAAATCGGCGTCGGCTCTCGCGCTGCTGCGGCTGGTGCCCCCGCCGGGCCGGGTCGTCGCGGGGCGGGTCGAACTGGAAGGTGTGGACTTGCTCACCCTTCCGGAAAAGGATCTGCGACGTTACCGCGGTGCCGGCCTGGCCTATGTACCCCAGGAGCCGGGTCAGGCGTTTTCCCCCGTGCTTTCCGTAGGGGCCCAGGTGGTCGACGTGATTCGGGCCCACCGCAAGGTGGAGCGCAAGGCGGCCTGGGCCGAGGCCGAAGCGGCGCTCGAGGCGGTGGGCATCCCCGACCCGGCCCGCCGGGCCAGGGAGTATCCACACCAGTATTCCGGCGGCATGAAGCAAAGGGCCCTGATCGCCATGGCGCTGGCGGCGGGCCCGAAGGTGCTGATCGCCGATGAGCCCACCACCGCCATCGATCCCACGCTGCAAGCCGGCATTCTCGAGCTTTTTCGAGGCCTCGTGGAACAGGGTCGGCTGGGTGGCGTGCTCCTGATCACTCACGATCTCGGAGCGGTCGCCCGCATCTGCACCCGGGTTCTGGTGATGTATGCCGGGCGTATCGTTGAGCGGGCTCCCGCCGCCGAGCTGCTCGCCCGCCCCCTTCACCCTTACACCCGGGCCCTGCTCGCCTCCCGGCCGCGCCCCGGGCATCCCCGGGGGCGGTTGCCGACGATCCCGGGCCAGGTGCCGGACCTGGCCGAGTTGCCGCCGGGCTGCGCCTTCGCTCCGCGTTGCTCCCTGGCCGAGGAACGCTGCCGCCGGGCGGTCCCGCCTCCGGTCGATGCCGGGGAGGGTCGAGAAGTGGCCTGTGTCCTGGAGGAGCCCCGGTGAGCGCCCCCCTGCTCGAGGTACGCGGCCTGGTCAAGGCCTACCCCGTGCGCAGCGGGCTCTGGGGCCGGCGCCGGGCCTTGCGGGCCGTGGATGGGGTGGACCTGGTCGTCCGGCAGGGCGAGATCGTCGGGCTGGTGGGGGAGTCCGGATCGGGCAAGACCACCCTGGGCCGGTCGATCCTCCGCTTGATCGAGCCCACCGAGGGGCGGATCCACTTCGACGGAATCGACCTGCGGGCCCTGGGGGCCGGGCAGCTCCGCCGTTTCCGTCGCCGTATGCAACTCGTCTTCCAGGACCCGGGAGCGGCCCTCAATCCGCGGATGAAGGTCCGGACCCTGGTGGGCGAGCCCCTGGTGATCCACGGCATCGCCCACGGTCGGCGGCTCGAGGCCAAGGTCGCCGCCCTGCTCGAGGAAGTGGGCCTCGGTGCCGCCGCCATGGATCGCTATCCCCACGAGTTCTCCGGCGGCCAGCGCCAGCGGATCGGCATCGCGCGGGCCCTGGCCCTGCGGCCGGAGTTCGTGGTTTGCGATGAGCCGGTCTCGGCTCTCGACGTATCCGTCCAGGCCCAGATCATCAACCTGCTCGCCGAGCTCCAGCAGCGGCTGGGCCTGGCCTATCTGTTGATTTCCCACGACTTGTCCCTGGTCACGCACCTCTGCGACCGCGTGGTCGTCCTGTACTTGGGCCGGGTCATGGAAAGTGGCCCGGGGAACGATCTGCACAGCCGGCCTCTGCACCCCTACACTCGGGCCCTGTTCGACGCCGCGGCCACGGCCGAACGGCCCGAAGCCCCGCAACAGGCCGCCCTCTTGGCCGGTGAAATACCCTCGCCTCTGGACCTGCCGTCGGGCTGCCGTTTCCATCCTCGTTGCCCCTGGGCCGAGGAGCGCTGCCGCCGGGAAGAGCCGGAACTGCGAGCGGTCGGTGACGGGCGATGGGTGGCGTGTCATCTGGCGGGGGATGGACGTTGAATAGTGCTGAGGAGAGTCACGAGATGAAGAGAGTCGATTGCGCGGGCTGTTGTCGCCCGGTGTTCAGCCTGCTGGTGATCCTGGCCGCCATGTTGCCGACGCTTGCCGCCGACCCCGAGCCTCTGAGTCTGTCCCTGGCCGACGTGGTGGCCCGCGCCCTCGAGCACAATCTGGATATCGCCGTGGCCCGACTCGATCCCCGGAGGGACGAGCAGGGGGTGGTGATCAGCGAAGCGGTGTTCGACAGCCGGGTGGAGGCCAATGCCTCCTACACCGAGATCAGCCAGGAGCCCACCAGCGACTTCTCCCTGGAGTCCCAGACCTCCAAGCGCGCCTCGGTGGCCTGGATCGATCCTCTCCAGTCCGGCGGATCCTGGCAGGCTTCGCTGGCTTACAACGAGCTGATCCAGACCTTCCCGGCCGAGGCGGAAGCCCGCTTCGGCATCGTGCCGACCCGGGCCGATGCGTCCTTCACGCTGCAGTTCACTCAGCCCCTGCTGAGGAACTACGGCCTGTCGATCAACCGGACCCAGATCGAGCAGGCCAAGAACACCCTGCGCATCACCGAGGCCCAGTTCCGGGATCGGGTGATGGAAGTCATCGAGGCGGTGGAGGCGGCCTATTGGGACCTGGTGGGCGCGCGCCGGCAGCAGGCCGTGGCCGAGCGGTCGATGAAGCTGGCCGAAGATTTCCTCCGGCAAACCAAGGTCAAGGTCGAGGTGGGGACCCTGCCGCCGATCGAGATCACCACCGCCGAGGCGGAGGTGGCCGGTCGCGACGAAGCCCTGATCGTTGCGGAGAACGAGGTTCGCGACGCGGAAGACAACCTGCGGGCGCTGATGCGCGTGCCTTCCACCTCCGCCGACTGGGATCGCCCGATCTTCCCCACCGACCAGCCTCCTTTCTACCCGGTGGAACTGGATGAGGACCTGGCCATCGAGCAGGCTCTGGCCAGGCGCGCGAGTCTGGTCCAGGCCGAGTTGAACCTGAAGAACGCCGAGTTGAGCGAGAAGTGGCGGCGCAACCAGGTGCGCTGGGACCTGTCGGCCAACGCCAGCTACACGACCAGCGGCAACTCGTTCGATTTCGTGCCCGGAACCGGTTCCTCGACCGTCCTCGACTTCTTCGGCCCGGACGGAATCTTCCTCAGCGGTGACGAGCAGGGGCGGGCTTTCGAGGTCCAATTCGATCGACTGGTGCGCGAGGACCAGAGCAAGACCGAAGCGTTCAGTGAACTGCCGAGTCTCGACAATACGAACTGGACCGTGGCCCTGAGCCTCAAGGTTCCGTTGGGCAACCGCAATGCCCGCGCCGAACTGGCCCGGGCCCGCATCGCCCTCGACCAGGCGGCCCTGCGGGTCGACGCGACCCGGCAGGCCCTGCGGGTGGAAGTGCGCCAGGCCGTGAGAAGCGTGCGCACGGCGTCCCGCCGGGTGCACTCGGCCCAGGTCAACGCGGAACTGCAGAAGAAGAAGACCGATGCCGAGCAGAAGCGTTACGAGAACGGTCTGTCGACGGCCTATCAGGTCCTCCAGTTCCAGCGGGATTTTCTCGAGGCGGAAAGCCGCGAGATTCGGGCGATCATCGATTACAACAAGGCACTTTCCCGTCTCGAGCGGGTCAAGGGCACGCTGCTCGAAGCGCGACGGATTCACCTCGACTGAGACGGGCCGGTCTCGACCCGGCGACGAGACCGGAACAGGCGGGAAGGAATCTGGATGCCGTTGGGGCGGGGCGCCTGTTGCGGCCGTCTCGCGAATCGGGAGAAATCGCCGCCGCGCCACCCGGGGGCGGGTATCCCGCGGGTTTTTTGCCGCGGAGCCGCATCCCCTGTACGACGCGGCAGATAGCCCGCGTTCTCTTGACACCCCCCCGGCCCGCCCGTATTCTCGCAGCCGTCTGTGGCTTGAAAGGTTATCAGTTGAGCTTTCCCGGACCCGGCGAGGCGCGTTTTCGCCATCCCCATCCACCGGCCTGCTGCCCCCTCGTGGCGAGTTAGCAGTCTCCAGCCGGTTGGCGCCTCGGCTCCCGGGAGCCGCTGGAGGATTGATCGTGCTGGCTATTGGTGGAACTCTCGTCGGTTATTTCAAGCAGGGCGGTCCGGTGATGTGGCCGCTGCTCATCCTTTCGATCATCGGCCTGATCGTGATCCTCGAGCGCGGCTTTACGCTCTACGTCCGTGCCCGCACCAAGACCGCCGAAATGGTGGGCAAGGTGCGTCGCCTGGTGTCCGAGGGCAAGACGGACGCTGCGCTCAAGGCTTGCGACGAGTACAAGGGCCCCACCTCCGCGATGGTCAAGGCCGCCATCCTGCGCTGGGACGCCAGTCGGGAAGAGCTCGAGAAGCTGCTCGAGAACGCGGCGCTGCACGAGATCGCCCGCCTCGAACGCTGGCTGTGGGTGCTCGCCCTGATCTCCAACATCGCGCCGATCATCGGCTTCCTCGGTACCGTCGTCGGCATGATCCAGTCCTTCGACGTGATCGCCAGGGAAGGTCTGAACAACCCGGGCAAGGTGGCCAAGGGTATCTCCGTGGCGCTGATCACCACCGCCGGTGGTCTGATCGTGGCCGTCTTCACCCTGCCGTTCTACAACTTCTACACGACGAAAATCGCCGGCTACATCCGTGAGCTGGAGACCACCGCCAACATCATTCTCGAGACGCACGACCAGGTGAAGGCCTAGCCGGAGGCGACGATGGCCTTTATCAAGCGCAGCAAAGCGATTCCGGCCAATATCCCCACCGCTTCGATGGCGGACATCGCCTTTCTGCTGATCATCTTCTTCATGGTCACCACCAAGTTCGACGTGGATCGGACGCGGGTCAAGCTCCCCAAGTCCACGGTGCGCAACGAGGTGCCGAAAGGCTCGGCCTACGTGGTGGTCGCGAAGGATGCGGCGGGTTTGTTCAGTTACAAGTTCTCGGACGGGGAGCAGATGTCCCGGCCGGTGGCTGACGTGACCCTGCTCGAGGCGGAAGTCAACGCCGTCGCGGCCCGGGATCCGGGCAAGCCCTTCGTGATCAAGGCGGAATCCGACACCCCCTACGAAGATATCGACACCGCGCTCGACATTCTGCGCCAGGCCGGCGTCGAGAATGTCGTCCTGCTGACCGAGCAGCGCACGGTCAATGACGTGGATTAGGAGGGGAGGTCATGGGTAAGCTCACCGACAAAGCCACCAAGATGGACGCCGAGATCACCTCGTCCTCGATGGCGGACATCGCCTTCCTGCTGATCATCTTCTTCATGGTCACCACGGTCTTCTCGGCGACCAAGGGCCTGGATTTCAAGCTGCCCTCCGATGACCAGACGCCTCCTTCCACGGAGAAAGAGGAGGCGATTTTCTTCAAGGTGCTCGAGGACGGTTCCTTCCTGATGGATGGAAGGCCCGCGGTACGGGAGGACATCATGCCGTACATCGGTCCGAAGCTCGAGCGCTGGCCGGAAAAACCGATCATTCTCTACGCGCGGCGCCAGGCTCCCTACAAGGCCATGGTCACGGTCTACGACGAGTTGCAGAAGACCACGCTACCGCCGGAACGGGGAGGCTTGGGCCTGAGCAAGCTGCCGAACATCTCGATTCCCACCAACCGGGAGATTCAGCAGTACATCGCCCTGTTCGGGATCAATCCGTTCGAGGAGCAGTAGGGGAGTCGACATGGCCGATCAGTCGAAGAAACCAGCCGCGGCGCCTGCCTCCTCGCAGCCCTCCTTGCCCAGCGAGGTTTTCCTCCAGGAGCACTTCGAGGATTCGGGGCTGAAAAAGAACTACCCCTTCATCCTCATTGCGGTCGTGCTCCACCTGATCCTCTTCATCATCACCTTCCCCGAGATCAAGTACCAGATTCAGGCGCCGAAGAACACGCGCAAGGTGATGATGGTCCGGCGCTACACGCCGCCGCCGCCGCCGCAGAAGCAGCGCAAGAAGATCGAGCGCAAGCTGGTCAAAAAGGTGCCGCTGCCCGATCCCACGCCCGAGGAGCCGGAACCGATCATCGAGCCGGAGCCGGATCCTGATCCTCCGCCGATCGATCCCGATGTCGAAATTCTGATCGGCGAGCCCGAGCCGCCTCCGGCCACCGGGCCGCTGATGCCGGGAGTCGCCGGCGTGACGGATCCCGAATTGATTCCGGAAACCAAGGTCGAGCCGGAGTTCCCCGAACTGGCGCGCCGGGCGAGGATCCAGGGCAAGGTGATTCTCCAGGTCGTGGTCCGCAAGGACGGAACCGTGGGAGACATCCAGGTCTTCAAGGAGCCGGCGGCGAACCTCGGTTTTTCCGAGGCGGCGATCAACGCGGTCAGCCAGTGGCGCTACCATCCCGCTCGGCAGAATGGCCGTCCGGTGGATGTGTTCATCACCGTCGTCGTCAACTTCACCATCGAGTAGGTTCGTCTTCAGGGGAAGGTTCCAAGGGGCGGGCCCGGCGGCCTGCCCCCCTCTCGTGTCGGGCGCCGTATCCGGTGACGGGCGTCCAGAGCCTGGGGCGCATCCGCTGCGCTATCCACGCGGAAGTTCGTGTTAGTTTTGCTTTTGTTGTTATATCGTCCATGCGACGCCTCCACCGCGTGCGGACTCCTCGCTGGCGTGCGCCATGGAGTGAAAGAGGGCAGACTGAATGGCAGGGACCCAGGAGCGGTCAAGCCGGACCGCCCGGAGGAGCTTGACGATGAGATTTGACGGCGCGTCCAAAATTCTGCTGGCCACGGTGGCCTTGCTGGCGCTGGCCATGGCACCCGTGATGGCCGACTACGATGCCGGTTTGGCGTACTTCAAACAGGGCAAATACGTGGAGTCAGCGGCTGAATGGGAAGGCGTGATCGCCAACGCTCCCGAGTATGCCTACGCCTACTACATGCTGGGCAACTGCTATTTGAAGCTCAAGAAATACCGGGACGCCGAGCCCCAGTTCCGCAAGGCGGCCGATCTGGATCCGGGGAAATTCAACTATCACCTGAATCTGGCTCAGACACTGATGGCGCTGCGGAAGTACACCGAGACGATCAACGTCCTCGATCAGGCGGAGGATCTGGCCACTTCGGAGCGGCAAAAGACCCTGCTGCATCGCCTCAGGGGCCTGGCTCTGGTCAGTACCAAGGATTACAGCCGGGCTGCCGAGGACCTCAAGCAGGCCAATCCCGGGGGCCATCACCAGGTAGCCTCCAACCTGGCGCGGGCGTGCTACCAGATCAACGACTACGACTGCCTGAAAGACGCCGCGACCAAGGCTCTCAAGCTCAAGGCCACCGATGAGGCGACCCAGAGCCTGCTGGTTCGGGCCACGGTCGAGCGTGCCCGCAGGACGAAGGACAAGGCCCGGAAGAAAGCGATCTACAAGCAGGCGGCTGCCTACGCGGCGAAGTTGATCCCCATCGCCAAGGATAAGGTCAAGGCTCACGAGCTCAACGGGGCCGCCCTGTTGGGGGCCGAAGACTACAAGAAGGCCATCGCCGAGTTCCGCAAGGGACTCGAGCTGAAGCCCAAGAGCTGCAACGCGATGATGAATATCGCCACCGCCTACCAGCAGCTGGCCGACTGGGATGCGGTGATCGAATGGGCCGGCAAGGCGGCTACCTGCGACCCGAAAAGCCATGCGGCCTATGGCAAGATCGCCTTCGCCTACAACAAGAAGGCCAAGAATGCCGACAAGTCCCGGCAGGAGGCCCTCTATGGCAAGGCGATAGCCGCCGCGGACAAGGCCCTGGCGATCAAGGCCGGCGACAAGTGGGCCCGGCAGCAGAAGCAGATCGCCCGGAAGGGCATCGAGGCCAAGCGTCAGAATGACGCCGTCGACGCCGATGCCCAGCGCGTGGCGGCGGAAAAGGCGGCCGCCGAGCGGGCCGCGGAAGAGGAACGCAAGCGGCTCGAACGGTGGAAGGCCCTCCAGGGCGAGAAGAAAAAGAGCGGGGGCGGGAGCTAGCTCGCCGGGCGACCGGCTTCGCTCCGTTCTCGAAGCTCCTCGCGGCCCCGGCGTGGCAGCCGGGGCCGCGGCTTATGGGGAGAGATTGGCCGGTTATTCAGGGGCCATCCCCGGTTTTGCCGCAGCCGGCTTACGGTTTGGTTTGAATCCTCGTTGACACCCCCCCGGGGGGTTGCTAGCATCCCCGTCCCTGCCCTCTTCGATTTCGCGCATTTCCACCCCGAGTTGGCGTCGGGAGGTTCGATCAGACTTCCGGAGGCGCAAGAGTGGACCAGACAACCATTGCCCTGCTCGTGCTCTTTGCCGCCGCGGTGGCCACCCCCGCGGGGATGCTGACGGTTTCCGCCATCGCGGGGCCGGCGCGCCGTCGACGGCGGACCGACATGACGCCCTACGAATGCGGCGTCCAGCCCTTCACTTCGGCCCGGGGGCGCTTTTCCCTCAAATTCTACCTGGTGGCGATGCTCTTCATCGTCTTCGACATCGAAGCCGTTTTCCTCTACCCCTGGGCGGTGGAACTCAAGCAGCAGGTGTTGTCCGGGCGCGGACTCTTCGTCTTCTTCGAGATGATGGTCTTCCTGGGCATTCTGATCGTTGGATTCATCTACGTCTGGGGCCGCGGCGCCCTGGAATGGGACC
This sequence comes from Acidobacteriota bacterium, assembly GCA_030949985.1. NCBI lineage: Bacteria > Pseudomonadati > Acidobacteriota > Acidobacteriota bacterium. Next base: position 35,312 of record JAUZRX010000021.1, on the reverse strand, counting down.
GCTGAGAATGGGCGGCGAAAACACGGCGGCGCATGCGCCGTCCCTGTGGGACGAGGGCGGGAGTCTCGAGCGTCTGCGAGAGGCTTTCGGCGAGGTCGAGATCGGCGCGCAGAGTTTCCGCGGCCAGACCACCCTGGTCGTGCCCGTCGAGGCGCTGCTCGACGTGCTGGCCTTCCTGCGTGACGACCCCGAGTGTGGCTACGATTTTCTGACCGACGTCACGGCGGTGCACTGGCCGGCCGACGCCCAGCCCTTCGAGATCGTCTACCACCTCTATTCCTTCGGGCGCCATACACGGCTGCGGGTCAAAACGCGCCTCGGGCCGGAAGCGACTCTTCCTTCGGTAGTCGAGCTCTGGCCCGGCGCGAACTGGCTCGAGCGCGAGTGCTACGACATGTTCGGCGTGACCTTCGAGGGGCATCCGGACTTGCGGCGCATCCTGATGCCCGACGACTTCGAAGGTTGGCCGCTGCGCAAGGAATTCCCTCTCAAGTGCTGACAGCACCGGCCGGGGGCCGTTTCTCCCGCACCCGGCCGCGGAATGGACAACGACGATGAGCGAACCGGTCTACCGGCTGCCACCGGACGAAGACAGCGAGCGAATCACGATCAATATGGGGCCGAGCCATCCCGCGACCCACGGGGTGCTGCGCCTCGTTCTCGAACTCGACGGCGAGGTCGTCAAGAGCTGCAAGCCCGACCTGGGCTATCTGCACCGTGGATTCGAGAAGATCGCCGAGAACAAGACCTGGCAGCAGTTCATGACCTGGACCGATCGGATGGATTACCTGGCGCCGATCTCGAACAACACGGCGTACGCCCTGGCCGTTGAAAAACTGCTGGGCATCGAGGTCCCCGAGCGCTGCAAGGATCTGCGGGTGATTCTCTGCGAGATGGCCCGCATTTCGGCGCACCTGCTGTGGCTGGGCACCCATGCTCTCGACCTGGGTGCGATGACCGTCTTCTTCTACACCTTCCAGCAGCGTGAGTACCTCTACGACCTCTTCGAAAAACTCACCGGTGCGCGGCTGACGACCTCGACGATTCGCATCGGCGGGATGGCCCGCGACGCCAGCGCCGAGTGGCTCGCCGAAGTGGGGGAGTGGAACGAAAAGGTCGTCAAGATCTACGACGAGTGCGAAGGTCTGCTGACCCGCAACCGGATCTGGGTCGACCGGACTCGCGACATCGGCGTGATGAGCGCCGAGGAAGCCATCGCGATGAGCCTCAGCGGACCGGTGCTGCGGGCCTCCGGGGTGGAGTGGGACCTGCGGCGCGCCCAACCCTATCTCTCGTACCCGGACTACGACTTCGAGATTCCCGTAGGCACGGTGGGTGACACCTACGACCGCTACCTGGTGCGCATCGAGGAGATGCGCCAGAGTTCGCGGATCATCCGGCAGGCCTTGAAGAAGATTCCCGACGGGCCGATCAACGCCGACGCGCCGAAGGTCGTCCTGCCGCCGAAAGAGAAGGTCCTGACGTCGATGGAGGACCTGATCCATCATTTCATCATTCTCACCGAAGGCATCCAGCCCCCCAAGGGCGAGGTCTACCACGCCATCGAGGCGCCCAAGGGAGAGCTGGGGTTCTACATCGTCAGCGACGGGGGCCCCGCGGCCTACCGCTGTCGCATTCGGGCCGGAGCCTTTGTCAACCTTCAATCCGTAGAGAAGATGGCGCTGGGCCACATGGTGGCCGACGTGGTGGCCATCATCGGCAGCCTCGACCCCGTGATGGGCGAGGTCGACCGCTAGCGATCGAGGAGCCGAGAGTGTTTGGCGAGGCTTTTGAGAAGAAGGTCGATCAGATGGTGGCGCGGTACCCCCAGCCGCGGGGCGCCGTGATGCCGTTGCTGCACATGGTGCAGGAAGAGGAGGGCTTCGTCAGCCCCGAGGCCGAGGCTTGGATCGCCCGGCGCCTGGGCCTGACACCGGCCTACGTGCACGGCGTGACCACCTTCTACACCATGTACCGCACCGCGAAGCAGGGGCGTTATCTGCTGCAGCTCTGCACGACGGTGTCGTGCATGTTGCGCGGTTGCGACAACGTGCTCGAGCACATCAAGAAGCGGTTGGGCATCGAGGAAGGCGAGACCACCGCGGACGGGACCTTCACCCTGGTCACGGTGGAGTGTCTGGGTTCCTGCGGCACAGCTCCCATGATGCAAGTCAACGACGACTACTACGAAGATCTCGACATCGAGCGGGTCGATGCCCTGCTCGACGCCCTCGAGCGCGGGGAACGGCCCGAACCTGGACCGGGTCCCTGCCGGGTGTTGGTGGAGTAGCCATGGACAAGGTCCTCACGCGGCTCGTCGGTATCGAGGGTTCTCGCACGCTCGATGTGGCCCGGCGGCACGGCGCCTACAAATCCCTCGAAGCGGCGGTCAAGATGGACCCGGGGGAGATCATCGAAAAGGTCAAGGCCTCGGGTTTGCGGGGCCGAGGCGGTGCCGGCTTCCCCACCGGGGTGAAGATGTCTTTCATGCCCAAGGAACCCACGCCGGAACGTCCCAGCTACCTGATTTGCAATGCCGACGAGTCGGAGCCGGGAACCTTCAAGGACCGCGTGATTATCGAGGAAGACCCTCACCTGCTGATCGAAGGATGCTTGATCTCCTCGTTCGCCATGCGTTGCTCGTGCGCCTTCATTTACATCCGGGGGGAATACACCCTCGGGGCGCAGGTCCTCGAGCGGGCGGTGGAGGAGGCCCGGGCCGCGGGGCTGGTGGGCAAGAACATCCTCGGCTCGGGCTGGGATTGCGACGTGGTGGTGCACCGGGGAGCCGGTGCTTACATCTGCGGCGAGGAAACGGCGCTGATGGATTCTCTCGAGGGCGGCCGCGGCAACCCACGGCTGAAGCCTCCCTTTCCCGCCCAGGCCGGCCTCTATGGTTGTCCCACGACGATCAACAACGTGGAGACTCTGGCCAACCTGCCGGTGATCATCGAGCGCGGTCCGGAGTGGTTTGCGGGCATTGGCCGTAACGAGCGCAACACGGGGCCCAAGCTCTACTGCGTGTCGGGGCATGTCAAACGTCCCGGTGTCTACGAACTGCCGATTTCGACACCGTTGATGGAAATCATCGAAGAGCACTGCGGCGGTCTGCTGCGGGACGGCAGCCGGTTGAAGGCCGTGATCCCCGGCGGCTCCTCGGTGCCGGTGCTGCGGGCCGACGAGTGTCAGGATCTGCCGATGGACTACGACGCCGTGGCCGAACGCGGTTCGATGCTGGGATCATCGGCGGTGATGGTGATGGATCACACCACCGACATGGTCAAGGTGATGGCTCGGATCGCGCATTTCTATGCGCACGAATCCTGCGGCCAGTGCACACCGTGCCGCGAGGGAACACCTTGGCTGGAGAAGATCTTCCAGCGCATCCTGCGGGGAGAAGGCCGGCCCGAGGACCTCGATCTTCTCGACTCGGTGGCGGGTCACATGCAGGGAACGACGATCTGTCCGCTGGCCGACGCGGCGGCGATGCCGGCCCGCTCTTTCATCTCCAAGTTCCGCGACGAGTTCGAGCACTACATCCAGCACGGCCGCTCCGCGGTGGCGGCCGGCTGACGAGCAGGGCGACGACGATGCCGACCTTCACGATCAACGACCGCGAGCTGACCGTCCCGGAGGGAACGACGATCCTTCAGGCGGCTCTCGCCCATGGGATCGATATTCCCCACTACTGCTATCACCCGGGCCTGAGTATTGCGGGTAATTGCCGGATCTGCCTGGTGGAAGTCGAGAAGTTCCCGAAGCCCGCCATTGCCTGCAACACGGTCGTCTCCGACGGCATGGTGGTCAGTACCGAGTCGGAAAAGGTACAGGGCTGGCGGGAGTCGGTGATGGAGTTCCTGCTGATCAATCACCCTCTCGACTGTCCGATCTGCGATCAGGCCGGCGAGTGTCGCTTGCAGGAGTATTCCTACCGGCACGGCGCCCCCACGACCCGCTTCGTCGAGGAGAAAGAGCACGGGCCCAAGCGACGCGACCTGGGGCCCCACGTGCTCTTCGACTGGGAACGTTGCATCAAGTGCACCCGCTGCATCCGGTTCTGCGAGGAAGTGCCCAAGACGGGCGAATTAGGCATGTTCCTGCGAGGCGTGCGTGAGGAAATCGGCGTCTTCCCCGGCCGCGAACTGGCCAATCCCTACTCGGGCAACGTGGTGGACATCTGTCCGGTCGGGGCGTTGACCCTCAAGGAATTCCGGTTCCGTTCGCGCGTCTGGTTCGTCACGGACGTGCCTTCGGTCTGCCCGGGGTGCGCCCGCGGCTGCTCGGTCGACCTCGGTACGCTGCGCAACGAGATCTACCGCATCACCCCCCGTACCAACCATGCGGTGAATCGCTGGTGGATCTGTGACGAGGGGCGGTTGTGGAATCGGCGCCTCGCCGAGGCGCGCGACCGGAGGCTGGGTGTTCCCCGTTCCGGTGATCAGGAAGGCGACTGGGAAGCGGCTCTGGCGGCGGCCTCCGCCGCTCTCTCTTCCGCGGCCCCCGGGGGCAAGGTGGCGTTACTGGCCAGTCCGCGGGCGACCGTGGAGGAGATCTACCTGCTGGCGCAACTGGCCATGGGGCCGTTGGGAGGCGCTCGGGTCTACCTGCCCCGGCACGAGCGGGGCGAGAATGACGAGTTACTGATTCGCTCCGACCGCTCGCCCAATGCCCGGGGCGCCGAGATGGTTCTCGACGCCGTGGCTGGTGGTTTTGGCCGGGTGGAGGCCCTCGAAGAGGAACTGCGTGCGGGGAAGATCGATGTGCTGCTGGCCCTGGGTCCCGGACTGTTGGGGCCTGTCGACGACGAGGATGACGTCATCGATGGCGAGGCGCTCGGTCACGCATCCCGCGTGATCGTGCTCGATGCTTACGCCTCCCCGCTTTCCGCTGCCGCCCAGGTATTGCTGCCGGTCTGCAGCTACGCGGAGAGTGGCGGGACATGGGTCAATTTCGCGGGTCGGGTGCAGCACGCGGAGAAGGCCTTGTTGCCTACCGCGACGGTGCGGCCGGCCTCCATGGTGCTGGCTGATCTCTTCGATTCGCTGGGTTCGAGGAAGGCTCCCGCGCCGGCGGAAGTGGCGGCCCATATCGCCGAAAGCGTGCCGGATCTCGCCGGGATCGAGTGGAAAGCCCTGCCGGGTTCCGAGGGGCAGGACGCCGCCGGCTGCCAGGCCGCCGACCAGGCTTGTCCGGCTACGGGCGCGGCAGCGCGCATGCTGGCTTCCGGCTGGAAGCTCTGAGGAGAGGTTCACAGTGGATCTCGTCATCGTCATCGGAGCGGTCGCCAAGGTGGCGGTCGTCGTCGGCTTGCTGCAGGTCAGCGTGGCCTTGCTGACCTGGGTCGAAAGACGAGGCTCGGCGCTGATCCAGTTGCGCCGCGGCCCCAATCGGGTGGGCCCCTTCGGATTGCTGCAGCCCATGGCCGACGGCATCAAATTCTTCTTCAAGGAAGATATCCTGCCGCCCTTCGTGCACAAGCCGACCTTCATCCTGGCGCCCGCGGTTTCGCTGTTTTGCGCCTTGATGGCCTTTGCGGTCATTCCCTTCGGTGGCGTGCTGGAGATTTCGGGCCGGGAGATCCCGCTGGTCATCGCCGACATCGACGCCGGGGTGCTCTTGCTGCTCGCCGCCAGCGGGCTGGGCGTCTACGGCATCATCCTGGCGGGCTGGGCTTCGAACAACAAGTATTCGCAGCTCGGCGGCCTGCGCGCCTCGGCTCAAATGATTTCCTACGAACTCTCTCTGGGCCTGGGCGTCATCGCCGTACTCGTCCTGGCGGGTACACTCAACCTGGGAGAGATCGTCGAACTCCAGTCGCGACAACTACCCTTCGCGATCTTCCTGCCTCTCGGTTTCGTGGTGCTGCTGATCGCCGGTCTGGCCGAAACGAACCGCTTGCCGTTCGATCTGCCCGAGGCCGAGTCGGAATTGGTGGCGGGCTACCACACCGAGTACTCGTCGATGAAGTTCTCCATGTTCTTCATGGCCGAGTACATCAACATGATCACTTCGGCCGCCCTGCTGGTGACCCTCTACCTGGGTGGTTACGCGGTTCCCGGGTTCATTGCCGGGCCGCTCGGTCTGTCGGGTAACGCGCTGGCCGTAGCGCAGGTGGCCAGCTTCGCCTTGAAGGTGGCCTTTTTCCTCTGGGTATTCGTCTGGGTTCGCTGGACCCTGCCGCGCTTCCGTTTCGATCAGCTGATGCGGGTCGGATGGAAAGCCTTGATTCCGCTGGGCTTTCTCAATGTGATCTGGGCGGCGCTGCTGGCGATCCTCAAGCCGGAGTGGTTCTCATGATCGCGCTGGGAGTGATGGCAACGATGGGTTCCGTGCAGCTGACGGTCTTCGCCCTGCTGGCCGTGCTGGCCGCAGGTAGCGCGCTGGTCGTCGTGCTGCACCGCAACCCCGTGGTCGAAGGTCTGTTCCTGGTGTTGCACCTGCTGACGATCGCGGGTTTCTACGCCCTGCTCGAGGCCTACTTCTTCGCCGTGGTGCAGGTCCTGATCTACGCCGGCGCCATCATGGTCCTGATCATCTTCGTCATCATGCTGCTCAATCTGCAGCCCGAGGCGAAGGGAGGGCCCGGCCTGGTGCCGATGTTTTTCGCCTTCGCCATGGGTCTGGCCCTGGTGCTGCTGCTGATCCGGGCGGGAACCTCCTTCGCACCGGATCCGCCCGTGGGCGCCGTCGCAGAGGATTTCGGCACGGCGGCGGGGATGGGTCGGGCTCTCTTCGGGGCGTACTTTTACCCCTTCGAGCTGGTATCGCTGGCGCTGCTTTCCGCCATGGCGGGAGCGATCGTGCTGGCCAAGCGTCATTTGGAGGATTGAGTGATGGCCGACGCTCCCAGCGCAGCCTTGTTGCTCTCGTCGCTGCTTTTCGCCATCGGAGCCTTCGGCGTCCTGACCCGTCGGGGTGCGATCACGATCCTGATGTGCATCGAGATCATGCTCAACTCCGCCAACCTCGCGCTGGTCTCCGTCAGCCGCGCGCTGCCGGGTGTTGGTGGGAGCGGCGCGGTGGATGGGCAGGTGATGGCGCTTTTCGTTCTCGCGATCGCCGCCGCGGAGGCGGCAGTGGGCCTGGCGATCGTGATCGCCCTGTTCAGGCTCAAGGGTTCCACCGATATCGACCTCGCCCGATTGCTGAAGTGGTGAGCGCCGACCCGGGGAGATACAGGCAATGCTTCCTTACCTGATTCTGATTCCCCTTGCGCCGCTGGCGGGTTTCCTGCTGGTCGGTTTGCTCGGCTCGTGGGGGCTGCTGGAGGACAAGTGGGCCCACCGCATCGCGGTGACCTGCTCGGCCTTGAGCTTCGTCTTGACGCTCGCCGTGGTCGCCGATTTCAGCGGTGGCCTCGAAAATTACGCTGTCGGCGCCGGCAGCGCCTACGAGGTCGTGACGGGCAACGAGCACGATCCGGCTCGCTTCGAGGTGACGTATTGGGAGTGGCTCCCCCTGGGTGAGGCCAACCTGCGGGGTTGGGGGCCCGATGGCAGCGTGAGAGCCAACCTCAGCGTGGGCTGGACCCTCGCCGTCGACGCCCTGACCCTGGTGATGCTCCTGGTGGTCAGCGGCATCGGTACCCTGATTCACATCTACTCCATCGGCTACATGGCCGGGGAGCGTGGCTACTACCGCTTCTTTTGCTATCTCAACCTCTTCATGGCGATGATGTTGACCCTCGTCCTGGGGGGCAACATCCTGGTGATGTTCGTCGGCTGGGAAGGCGTGGGGCTCTGCTCTTATCTGCTGATCGGCTTCTACTATGACCAGGTCTTCGACAAGGAAAGCGGGCTGACCTGTGCCGACGCCGGGCGCAAGGCCTTCATCACCAACCGTATCGGCGATTTCGGCTTTTTGCTCGGCGCACTGCTCCTGGTGGTGACCTTCGGTACACTGGACTTCTCGGAGATCGCCGCCGCGATCAATGCTTCTTCGGCCTTCTGGTACGGATCGGCCCTGCTTACCGGTATCGGGGTTTTGCTCTTCGTCGGTGCCACGGGGAAGAGCGCCCAGGTGCCGCTCTACGTCTGGCTGCCCGACGCGATGGCCGGACCGACTCCCGTCTCGGCTCTGATTCACGCGGCCACGATGGTCACGGCCGGCGTCTACATGTTGGCCCGGATGTCCGCCCTGTATTGGCATGCGCCGGGGGCGATGTTCGTGGTGGCCGTGGTGGGCTGCCTGACGGCCGTCTTCGCGGCGACGATGGGCATGGCTCAGTACGACATCAAGAAAGTGCTGGCCTATTCCACGGTTTCCCAGCTCGGTTACATGTTTCTGGGCGCCGGCGTCGGGGCTTTCGTGGCGGCCGTCTTCCACCTGGTCACTCACGCCTTCTTCAAGGCCTGCCTCTTCCTGGGCTCCGGATCCGTGATTGCCCGCTGCGGTCACAGCAACGACATGCGGCTCTACGGGGGCCTGAAGCGGTGGATGCCGGTAACCTACGCCACGTTCCTGGTCTCGACTCTCGCGATCACGGGTTTCCCGCTTCTGTCGGGTTTCATGTCCAAGGACGAGATCCTGGCTCGCTCCCTTTTCTCCTACCGCGGTTCCTTCTGGCTCTGGTTGTTCGGAACTCTTGGTGCGGTGATGACGTCGTTCTACATGTTCCGTGCCGTGTGGATGACCTTCCACGGTGAGAACCGGTCTCCCGAACACGTGCGCGAGAATCTCGGGGAGTCGCCCCGTGTGATGACCGGCGTGCTCGTGGTTCTGGCGATCGGCGCCGTCCTGGTCGGTTTTCTCGGGATCCCCGGCGGGGTGAGCAACCTGCTGGGCCTGGGCGATATCAACTGGTTCGAGCACCAGCTGCACCCGGTCGTCGCCGCCCGCGGCGTGGTGGCCATGGCGGCCCACGGCGGCGGCCACGCCCCGGTGGGGGAGCATGGCCATGATGCAGGACACGGTGCGGCCATGGAGGTGCTTCGAGAGGGTATGGCGCATCCGGCCCTGAGTACCGAGTGGGGGCTGTTCGGTGTGGCCCTGTTGGTCTTCCTGGTCGGCCTGGGCATGGCTTCCTGGGCTTACGGCGGGCTGGGGGAGCGTGCGCAGAGGCTGGGTCGAGCGCTGGCGTATCCGCGGCGACTGCTGTACCGCAAATGGTTTGTCGATGAGGCCTACCAGCGTCTTCTCATCGGGCCTTTCTGGTCCTTGAGCCGATTTTTCGATGGAACGGACCGCCGGGTCGTCGATGGCGCGGTGAATTTCAGCGCGGCGGCGTCCGAGCTTTCCGGGCAGGTGATCAAGCTGTTCCAGACCGGCATCGTGCGCCACTACGCGCTGTGGCTGCTGTCCGGGGCGGTGATGGTCATCTGGCTGATGACGAAATAGGGGATCGGGGCGATGGCTGGAACGGAACTGATGCTGGACCTCAGGGCCATGATGCCGACCCTCTTTCCGGCGGTCTACGGCCTGCTGTTGTTGATCGGTGTGCCGCTGCTGCGGCGCGATGATCGACGTTGGCTGTGGTATATCGCGGTCGGAGGAATGCTGGTCAGCACCCTGGTGCCGATCAGCCTGCTCTACACGGGAACCGCCGGCCAGGGTGGCATGGAGATGCTGCGCTGCGATCCGATGGCCCTGTGGCTCGATGTCATGTTCGCGGTGGCGGGCCTGATGGCGCTGCTCGTCATCCCGGCCTACCTCGAACGCGTCGATGCCTACCGGGGAGAGATCTTCCCGTTGATGTTCTTCGCCGTGACGGGAATGACCATCATGGTCGCTACCGAGAACCTGGTGATGATCTTCATCGGTCTCGAGGTCCTGTCCATCGCGCTCTACGTGATGACCGGGATGGTGCGAGGGCAGCAACGCTCGGTGGAGGCGGCGCTGAAGTATTTCCTGCTCGGCGCCTTCTCGACCGCCCTTTTCGTTTATGGCATCGCCCTGGTATACGGAGTGACGGGACGCTTCGACCTGGTGGGCATCGGTGGCGCTGTGATCAGCGGCGAGGTCTTTGGTATGCCGATGCTGCTTGCCGGCCTGGCCCTGATCATCGTCGCCTTCGCCTTCAAGGTGGGGGCCGTGCCCTTCCATTTCTGGGTGCCCGACGTCTACCAGGGAGCGCCCACGCCGGTGACGGCCTTCATGGCCGCGGGGACGAAGGCCGCGGCTTTCGGCGTATTGTTGCGCATGCTCCACACCGGCTTCGATGGTAGCGCGGAGGTTTCATCCCGCTGGGTGCTGGCCCTGTCGGTGCTGGCTGTGGCTACGATGCTCGTCGGCAATCTGCTGGCGCTGGTCCAGGATCGGCTCAAGCGCCTGTTGGCCTACTCCTCGGTGGCTCACGCGGGTTACCTGCTGCTCGGCCTGATCGCGCCGATCGAAGTGGGAGCGGCCAACGTGCTGTTCTACCTGCTGGTCTATACCTTCATGACCGTCGGCGCCTTCGTGGTGCTCTCCCTGTTCCAGGAAGACGGCGAGGATGCCGACCATCTCTCTCACTTCTCCGGGCTCTTTCAGCGTCGGCCGCTGCTCGCCATCGCGATGGGCGTCTTCATGCTCTCACTGACGGGCATTCCTCCCCTTGGCGGCTTCGTGGGCAAGTACACGATCTTCCTCGCGGCCGTGCGTTCGGGGCACGTGGGGCTGGCGGTCGTGATGGGCGTCGCGGCCGTGATCGGCGCGGCGTACTATCTTAAGGTGATCGTCGCCATGTTCTTCCGCGCTCCCGAGCGGTCCCTCGTAGACAACCTGAAGGTGCCGCTGCCGGCTGCCGTGGCGGTGGCCCTGGCCGTGGCAGGCACCGTCGTCCTCGGCGTGGCACCGTCGTTGGTCCTGGGTCCGCTTTCCCGGGTGCACGTCGGGATCGCCCTCCTGCCGTGAGTCTCGCCGAACGCATCGACCCGCGCTGGGTCCTTGTCGACCTGGAAGCCGGTGATGCGGAGAGTCTGTTCACCGCGGTCACCGAGACGCTCGCCCGAACGGGTTTCTTGAACCAGGCTGAGCGCGCCAGGGCCAAGCTGCTCGATCGCGAGAGGATCATGAGCACGGCTATCGCTCCCGGTGTGGCCGTCCCCCATGCCCGCTGCGAAGACTCGGACCGCGTCGGTCTGGCCGTCGTCCGGCTGGCCGGCGAGGGCATCGACTTCGGTGCGCGGGACGGTCAGCCGGTCCGCCTTTTCTTCGTTTTGCTCGGCCCCCCCGAGGCGACCGCCGAGCACGTCCAGGTCCTCGGCCAGATCGCCCGCCTGATCCAGAATCGCCAGGCCATCTCTCGCCTGCTGGCCGCCCGGTCCGCCGGGGAAGTCCTCGATGTGCTGCGCGAGGAGTAGCGTTCTCGGATTCGGCGGCGTGCCGGATCGCCCGAGATCGCGGGGGCGGTGACTTCCCGCGGGGGCGTCAAGGATCCTCGTCGGCTCGCATCTCTCGAATCTGGGCTCGCTGCTGGGCGAATGTGTAGCGAATAATGGCCTGCCGGTCGTCGTCGTGAAAGGCGTCGAAGGCCACCCCCAGGTGATAGCGTCCGACGGGGAGCCGGTCGCCGTCGGGATGAACCAGGGTGACGATGTGCCCGAGGATGCGGACGACTCCCGTAGGCTCACCGAGAAGGGTGAACTCCACTTCCACCGGTGTGCCCTCCTCGAGTTTGCGGGGCAGCCTGAGTCCGGCACCCGATCCCGAGAGACTCACCGTTTCTCCCTCGATCCATTCGGGGCCATCGGCCAGCGACACGCCCAGGTTGTCCGCGATCTTCTCGAGGCCCCGTTCGAGCTTCTCGAGCCGCTCGATCAGGGTATAGAGAGCCAGCCGCTCCCAACTGCTGCGTGCTTCGCGACCCGGGTGGTCGATGGAGAGCTTCTGGGCATAAGTGGGCTCCATCTCGAGCCGCTCGGCGAGCTCGGCCGCCTGCTGGGCATCGAGGATTTGCAGGCGCACGGGAATGCGCACGTCCACACGGGCGAAGGAGCGGGAGGTGTCGCTGATAGTCATGGGTTGCTCTCCTGTTTCCTGGCGGTGGGGTGGAGGCGGGAGGCGCGATCCTGGCGCCGGCGGCCCTGGCCGCGGTGGACCCGGTGGCCTCCGCGACGCTTGGCTGAATAGAGAGCGCGGTCGGCGGCCTCCACCAGTCCTTGAGCCCCGCCGCCGGAGTTCTCCAGTTCGGCCACGCCGAAGCTGCCCCGGGCTCGCAGGAGGGGATCGCCATCATTTTGCCTTATTTTTGCCCTGGCCAAGGCGTTCCTCAGGCGACGTGCCAGCTTGACCCCGGCGTCGAGGCCGGTTTCTGGCAAAAGTACGGCGAATTCATCGCCGCCGATACGGGCGACGATATCGGAGCGTCGCAGGTTCGACAGCAGAACGCCCGCCACGGAGGCCAGAAGGGCGTCCCCGGCGGGATGCCCGAAGCGATCGTTGATCGGTTTGAAATCGTCGAGATCGATCAGGATCAAGGTCAGCGGGCGCCCGCTGCGAAGGGCACCCTGGGATTCTCGTTCGATGAAGGCCTCGAAGGCCCGGCGGTTGAACAGCCCGGTCAGGGGGTCCCGCAGGGCCAGCGCAAGGGCTTCCCCGTGCACGTGGGCGTTGCGCGTGGGGATGCCGGCCGCGGCGGCGATTTCCCGCAGGGCGGCCCGGGCCTTCCGCGTGGACCTCTCGTCATCATTGCCGTCATCCACCACGGCGATCCAGCCCAGCACCTCCTCCTGGTCCTGAATGGGCACCGCCAGCAGAGGGGGGATCCGGCGCCGTGCCGGCCAGGGGCGGGTGGGGCGTCCGGGTTCCGCCAGCCGCCGGGGTTCAGTGGCGGGAGAGGCCAGGTTGACCAGCAGGGTGCGTTCCGGCACCCGGCTACGAAGGACCTCGATCACCATTTCTTCGAGTTCTTCGAGGGCCAGGCAGCGCGCCAGGCGGCCGAGGAGTTCTCCTGAAACCGGGGCGGGAGCCCCGCCAGTGGCCGGAATCCGCCCCTGTGTCGAGGAATCGGCCACCGGGTGACGAATCGAACACTGCTGTTCATGGACTTGTGAAGCCTTGTTGGCCATGGGTCTAACTCTTGCTCCTTCAGGGTCTTCCTGATCAAAGTTGGTTCGTTCCGGCCCGTTCGGCAAGGGAAACGCGAAAACGGGTTCTAAAGTCCCAGCAGAAACGGTCGAGGAGAAGAACGAACACGGCCGGGCGCCAACCTGGCAGAGGTTTTCTGGACCCGCTCGCCGTGGAACGGAGGTTAAAGAAATGGCTGCGTTTTCGGTAGTGACCAACATCGGAGCACTGAAAGCTCACAACCAGTTGGTGTCCACGGAACGAAATCTGAACGTGACACTGAATCGGCTCTCCTCGGGCCTGCGGATCAACGGTGCCGCCGATGATGCCGCCGGCCTGGCCATCGCGGAGAACCTGCGAGCCGATGTGCAGGGGCTCAACCAGGCCGTCCGCAACGCCAATGACGGCCTGAGCGTGATCAACGTCGCCGACTCGGCGCTCAACGAGATTTCGAACATGCTCCAACGAGCGATGACCCTGGCCGAACAGGCCGCGTCGGATACCTCGGGTCAGGACAGCTCGTCGTCCAAGAGCGCGATCAACGACGAGTACAACCAGATCCTCTCGGAGATCGACAGGATCGCTTCCACCGTCTCGTTCAACGGTATCAACCTGCTGTCCTCCGGCGGAGCGACGATCGACGTTCAGGTGGGCCTGTCCTCGTCGACCAACGACCGGATCACGGTCACCACCAGCGCCATCTCGGCCGCCAGCCTCGGCCTGGCCAGCGATCAGCTGCTGACCAAGTCCGATGCTCGGAACGAGCTGGTCGCCCTGCAGAGCGCGATCGATACGGTTTCCTCCGATCGTGGCGACCTCGGCGCCTCCTACAATCGTCTGACCAACACGATCGCCGTGATCACGGTCCAGGCGGAGAACCTGATGGCTGCCGAGAGCCAGATTCGCGACGCGAACATCGCCCAGGAAGTCGTGAACATGACGAAATACCAGGTCCTGACCCAGAGTGGCCTGGCCGCCCTCGGACAGGCGAACAACTCTTCTCAGAACGTGCTGAGCCTGCTGCAGTAGCGGCGCGGAAAAAATTGTCGGTTTCTGAAGCCGACACCAGGCCGTTCGAAAACCTCCGGATAACGCCGCTCGGGATCGACCGAATCCCGGGCGGCGGCATCGCCCGTCTGTTGCGCCCCGATCGGGGCTAAAGATCCTTTTCCTCCCTCCGAAAAGTCCTCACGAAAGGCACCGCGAGCCGCCGCTTACGAGCCCCCGGGAGCCCGCCTGGCCAGGCGCGGTGGCTATCGCAAGCCTAGGGAAACAGGGAAGGAACCTCTTTTTCAGACAACGCCGGCAACGGCAAAGCGAAAGGCAGCAGAAGCTGCCCGGACGGCATGGACGCCGCCCGCACTTTCAAGGAGGAAACAACATGGCTGGATTCTCTGTCGTCTCGAACCTCGGCGCCCTCAACGCGATGAACAAGCTCAGCAAGACCCAGATCGGCATGAGCCGGACCCTCGAGCGTCTGTCCTCCGGTCTGCGGATCAACGGCGCCAAGGACGACGCTGCAGGCTTGGCCATCGCCGACGCCCTGCGCGCCGACGTGGCTGCTCTCAACCAGGGCGTTCGTAACGCCAACGACGGCATCGGCGTGATCAACGTCACCGACTCGGCGCTCGGTGAGATCAGCAACCTGCTTCAGCGTGCCGTCACTCTGGCCTCCCAGGCCGCATCCGAAACCTCCGGTGCCGACAACAGCACCTCCAAGGGGGCCCTGAACGACGAATACACCGCGATCCTCAACGAGATCGATCGAATCGCCTCTACCGTGGAGTTCAACGGCGTCAACCTGCTCAGCGCCGGCGGTGCCACCGTCGACGTCCAGATCGGAATGGGCAACACCGCCAACGACAGCCTGCGGATCACCACGACCGCCGTCACGGCCGCCGGTCTCGGCCTCAATACCGCCGGCACCGTGCTGAACCTGGCCTCCTCTGCCCAGGACGAGCTGGTGGCCCTGCAGAGCGCCATCGACACCATCGCTTCGAATCGCGGTGATTTGGGTGCCGTCTACAACCGTCTGACCAACGCGATCCAGGTCATCACGGTGCAGGCGGAGAACCTCAAGGCCGCCGAGTCCCAGATCAGCGACGCGGACATCGCGGCGGAGGTGGTGAACCTGACCAAGTTCCAGGTGCTCAACCAGACCGGGATCTCGGCCCTGGCTCAGGCGAACATCTCGAGCCAGAGCGTACTGTCCCTGCTCGGATAACGGGGCGGTCCTTTTGACAGGGCGGGGCACGGTGTCCCGCCCTGCCCGAGGACTTTCGAACTCGAGGAGGCCAAGAGATGACCAGCGAGATGATGGATGCGGTCCCTCCTGTCACCTCCGTGTCGCCCCTGCGCCCCCGGGAGAAGGCTGGAGGGCAAAAAGAAGACGTAAGTGGGCGATCCAGCGACACTCTCACGGTGGCTCCAGCGGGCCAGCCCGTCGGACAAGGACAGGAACCGGTACCACGGAAGGAAGGGACGGGTCCCCCGGATCAGCCCTCCATGCGAGAAGTCGCGGAAGACATCGGAAGGCGCTTGACGGAGGTCCAGGAACGTGGATATCTCCGCGAGCTGCGTTTCGACTATGAACATGTAGAGGAAGGAGTGTTCCAGCTCAAGGTTCTCGATGCGAGAACCGATAAGGTTCTACGGACGATCCCCAGCGAGGAGCAGATCGAGTTTGCCAAGAAACTCGAGCGCTTTCTCGGCATGTTGATCGACGAAACGGCTTGATCGTCCACGTTCGGGTCCCCGGACCCGTGGAACGGCAAGGAGGAACACCCCTATGCCTTTGGGCTCCGTGCAGTTTGGACAGGGCTTCGCTTCCGGTATGGACTACAGGGCGATCATCGATGCCGTCCTGCAGGCCGGGCGTGTCCCGATCGATTCGATCCAGGATCGCATCGACACTTTCGAGCGTGCCAAGAGCTCCTTTTCGCAGTTCTCCGGCCTTCTCGACGATTTCGTCTCCAAGCTCGAGGGCCTCGACGACAGCGCCAAGCTCGCGGGTCGCTCGACGTCCCTCTCTTCTTCGGATGCCCTGACCGCGAAGGCCACTTCCAAGGCGTCTGCCGGATCTTACCAAATCAATGTGACCCAGATCGCCCAGGCGCACCGGGTGCGTTCGGATGGACTGAGCGATCGCTATTCGCCCCTGGTCACCGATGGGACGATCACCATCCAGGCCGGGGGAAACAACCTGATTACCGTCAACGTCAGCTCGGCCAACGGGAACAACTCGCTCCAGGCCATCGCGGACGAAATCAACAACGCCGACGAAGGCGTCATCGCGACGGTCATCAACGATGGGACCAGCGACATCCTCGTCGTGCGTTCGGAAGAGACCGGAACGACCCACAGCCTGACCATCACCGATACGACCAACCTCAATCTCGATACCGCGGGTAACGAATTGCAGGCCGCCCAGGACGCGGTGCTCGACGTGGACGGCGTCTCCATCACCTCGTCGAGCAACTCCGTCACCGGAGCGATCCAGGGAGTGACCCTCTCCCTGACCGGCACGACGTCTTCGGCAGTCACGCTGACTGTCAGCGAGGACACGGAAACGGCCAAGAAGTCGCTCCAGGAGTTCGTCGACGCGTACAACGAGGTGAACGACTACTTCGACCAGCAATTCGGCACTCCCGAGTTCCGCGCCGCCTCCGCGGTCGCCGGTTCGCTGACCGTACGCCAGGTGCAGCTCGACCTGCAGTCGATCGTCACCGGCAGTGTCACGGGCATTCCGAGCGGCAAACTCTCTTCACTTTCGGAGCTGGGCATCACCTTCGCCGATGACGGGACCGGCCGTCTCGAGTTCGAGGGATCCAAGTTCGACGCCCTGGTCGATGCGGGGCGCTTCGATGAAATCGCCGCTGTGCTGATGTCCACCGGCTCGACCACGGACAGCTCTGTTGTCTTCGACAGCGCCAGCTCTCGCACGGTGGCGGGCACCTACGCGGTGACCGTGACCCAGGCTGCGGAAAGGGCCGACGTGGCCGGATCGACGGCGATCGCCGCGGGCGGCCTCAGTCAGGCCGAGAATCTGACGATCGAGCTCAACAGCAGCTCGCTCAATGTGGCCCTGGCCGCGGGCGACACGATCACCGACGTGGTCTCCAAGATCAACAGTGCCTTCGAGCTCAACGGCATGGCCGCCACGGCCTATTCCTCCTCCGGCGTACTTCACATCCGGGCGGACGACTACGGTGACGACTACACGATCCGCGTCACCAGCGACGTGGCCGATCTGGCGGACGGCAACAGCACCGGCATCGGCACGACCCAGTTGACGGATACCGGTATCGACGTGGCCGGCAGTATCGGTGGCCAGGCGGCCCAGGGAATCGGCCAGCAGTTGATCGGGGCCGATGGGACCAACATGGACGGGTTGATCGTCACGGTCTATGCCACGGCGGCCTCGATCACGGCCAAGGGCGGTAATTTCGGCACGGTAGGCTACAGTGCCGGTGTCATCGAGTCCTTCAACGACAAGATCGACGGCCTGACCGACCCTTACGAGGGGGTCCTCAAGTCGATCCAGGATAGCTACGACGATTCGATCGATGTCGCAGAGAGGCGGATCGAGGCCCTCGAGGCGGCGCTGGCCCGCAAGGAAGAACTCATGGTCAGGCAGTTTTCGGCTGCTGAACAGGCCATCGCCCAGCTCCAGCAGCTTCAGGCGTCACTGACCAGCGTTCCGAGATAGGCCGTCATCGGCCACCGACGAGTGGGAATCTTTGGATGAACCAGTTCATGCTCACCCAGAAGGCCCGGCAGGCCTACCAGGCGACCCAGATCGAAGCGGACGATCCGATGGGTCTCGTGGTTCGTCTCTACGACGGTATGATCGGCTTCCTCCACCGCGGGGCCGACGCCCTTGCCGGCGGTGACCCTGCCCGCGCCGCCGAGCCGATTCGGCGGGCCACCGACATCGTCGGAGAACTCCAGGCCGTGCTGAACATCGACGCCGGCGGAGAGGTTGCCGTCAACCTGGACCGGATCTACTCCTATTGCAGGAGGCAGATCATGCAGGCCCATCTCGATAAGGATCCCGCCGGACTGCGGGAAGTCGCCGAATTGCTGACGCCCCTGCGGGATGCCTGGGCCGAGGCCCGGGAGAAGCAGATGGCCGAGGCGATGGCGGTCACGCCGTGAGCCGGGTCGAGGACCTGGAGGCGATCGCCCGGAGGCTGCTGGAGATGGTGGCCGACGAGCAGCGCTTGATCGCCGAGGGGCGCCTCGAGGAGGTGCCGGCGGCTCTCGAGCAGCGTCGGGAGTTGATGCGGCAAGTGCCCGCGGACCGGGTGCCGCCCCCGGAGATCCAGCAAGTACTCGAAAAAGTGCGTGAGGAGGGCGACCGGACCTTGAGCCTCCTGTGCGCCTTGCGCGACGAGCTGGCCATCCGCCTCGGCCAGGGGCAGCGCCGGCGGCTGGCGATCTCCGGCTACGCCCGGGCCGGCCGCTCCGGCTGAAAGTCCCCTTCGGTCGGCCTCAGGATTCGCCCTGCTGTTCGCCGACCATGCTCCAGTCCCGGAAGACGTGTCGGAAACGCGACATCATGCTGTCGTCCATGGCGCTCAGGCGCCAGCGGGAGGCGTCGATGGCCCGAATGACGATTTCGCAATCGCCGTCCCGCTGCTCCACTTCGTCTTTCCGCGGCAGGCGTTCGGCGTCCCGGCAGCCCACGATCACGGCGTCCATGATCTGGAACA
The DNA here is from genome assembly GCA_030949985.1 of Acidobacteriota bacterium. Classification (NCBI taxonomy): domain Bacteria; kingdom Pseudomonadati; phylum Acidobacteriota; species Acidobacteriota bacterium. The sequence continues at coordinate 16,614 of JAUZRX010000021.1, read as the reverse complement.
CCGAGCGTGAGAATTCCTCGAGTTCGTCCCAGTTGAGCAGGACCCCATGGGGTGAGCGACTGACCTCGTCGCCCAATTCACGCATGGTGCGTCCCAGCCGGTGAGGATTGCCGACGGCATAGAGGTTGAGGATCGCCCATTTCAGGGTGCGTCCCTTTTCCTCCACCAGTGGCAGGATGTCGCCTAGCTCGACCGCCGGAAGTCCCTCGTCATCGCGATCCTTGATCTCGATCGTTGTTCCAGACATGAAGCTTGTTCCTCCGCACCTGGACGCGGGCCAAGACCCGAATCCGCTCTCCCAGCCCCACGCTACAGCGCGAAGAATACCCCGCTTTTCCCGGGATGGAAGAGCGTCGGGCGGCAAAAGAGCCCCGCTGAAATCATGCGGAAGAAACCGAATCAAAAAAGCGGTGCGCCAGATCCCTCCGGCAGCTACATCAGCACTTCGTCCTGGGCGATGCGCTTGAGCTTCTCGACGAAGGTGGTGCGCTTGAGCGCCAGCAGTTGCGCGGCGCGGGCCTTGTTGCCGCCGGTCAGTTCGAGGCTCTGGAGAATCAGGTTCTTCTCCACCTCCGAGACGACGCTGCGGAAATCGAGGCCCTCCTCGGTGACCTGGAAGGGGATGGCCGTCGCCTGCGGAGCTTCGGAGATCTCGATCGGCAGGTCGGAGACTTCGATGACCGTCCTGCCCGCCGACATCACCGTGGCGAACTCGATGGCGTTCTCCAGTTCCCGCACGTTACCCGGCCAGTCGTGGCGTGTCAGGGCGCGCATGGCTTCCTGGGTGATTTCCTTGGCCGGCAGCTGATTGCGGCTGGCGTACTTGGCGGTGAAGTGGGCCGCCAGCAAGGGGATGTCACTGCGCCGTTCCCGCAGGGGGGGGACATAGATCGGGATCACGCAAAGCCGGAAATAGAGGTCTTCCCGGAACTCACCCCGCTCGACCTTGGCCTTGAGGTCTTCGTTGGAAGCCGCTACGACCCTGACGTCCACGGGAATCGACTTGGTGCCGCCAACCCGTTGCACCTGGCGGGTCTGCAGCACGCGTAGCAGCTTGACCTGAAGATCCGGCTTCATCGTGCCGATTTCGTCGAGGAAGAGGGTGCCGCCGTCGGCCATCTCGAAGCGACCCGGCTTGTCTCGTTCCGCGCCGGTGAACGCCCCCTTGACGTGGCCGAAAAGTTCGGACTCGATCAGGTTGTCGGGAATCGCCCCGCAGTGCACGGGGATCAGCTTGCCGTTCTTGCGCAGCGGGTGCCGGTAGTGCAGCGCCTGGACGATCAGTTCCTTGCCCACGCCACTCTCTCCGGAGATCAGCACGGTGGAGTCCACCTGGCAGACCTTTTCGAGCAGGCGGAACACGCGCTGCATGGCGGGAGACTTGCCGATGATCCGGTCGAAGCTGGTGAGCTGGTGGATCCGGGTCCGCAGGCGGGAGTTTTCCTCCTGGAGCTTGCGGTGGGCCACGGCCCGTTCGAGGGCCAGTTTGAGCTGGGCCATGGCAAAGGGCTTGGGCAAGTAGTCCGAGGCCCCGTAGCGCATGGCCTCCACCGCCGAGTGGATCGTGGCGAAGCCGGTCATCACGATCACCACCAGGCCCGGAAAGTGCTCGCGGGCCTGGCGCAAGAGGTCCTGCCCGGTCATTTCGGGCAGTTTGAGGTCGGTGACCAGGGCGTCCGCCGGCTGCTGGGAGAGCATTTCCAGGGCCCGTTCCCCGCACGAGGCGCTGCGGACCCGGTGACCAAGCTTGGAGAGGTAATCGACGATCATGGGAAGCAGCGACCGGTCGTCCTCGGCAACGATGATATCGAGACGTTCTGAGCTGGTCGGTACCTCGGTTGATTTGGTCACAGGAGTCCCCACTGTTGTCCCTATCCCTTCCGGCGGATCTTCAGCCCGATGCTCATGACGGCGCCATCACTCCCCTGTTCAAGCTCTATACATAGTTCGACGGGCCGGGGTGTCAAGAGTTCGACCTTCTCTCCTTCCGCTTCAGCCGCCTGTTGTCAGCGTGGTGCGCCGACAAGTCGGTCTTCCCAGCGCCGGCGGGAATCGCAAGCGCTTAGTTAGCAGCCGGTTGCAGGCCTGCTGGCTCCATGTGGGCCAGAACGGCACGTCCTTTGCTTGAAGGACGGAAAGACGACGGCCCATGGGAAAAAAAAACACCCGGGGACCGGGTCGCAAGGACGAAGATGAGAACAGCGACGAGAGCAGCACTCCTGGGCCTGCTGGCGCTTCCCCTGGTGGTGGTCGCCGGCCCCTCGGCGCCGGATGCCACCGACCCCGAAATCCAGGCCGGTCGGCCCACCGATGGCCAGATCCTGGACCTGCGCCGGCAGCTCGACGAGGCCGAGACCCGTGAGGCCTGGGAGATGGTGGCTCGGCGGTTGCTCGCGGCCCTGGACCGTCGGGGGCTGGGCCGGGAACCCGAAGCCCTGTGGCTGGTCAACCACTTGCTCGAGACCGTGCCTGACGATCCGGTCCTGCTCTGGCGTCGGGCTGACGCGGCGCGGCGCGCCGAGGACCCGGGTGGTGCGATCGACGACCTCGAGCACCTGGTTCAGGTCGCTCCCCGCCATCCTCTCGGAGTGCGCGCCCGCCGTGCGCTTCCGGCCCTCTACCTGGCGATGGGACGCAACGCCGATGCGGCCAAGGCCGATGAGGCGCTGCTTGCCGAAGGGCTGGCCGATCCGATCGCGGTTCTGGGCCGGCTGGCCCGGACCTACGCCTTGATGGGGGATACCGCCCGGGTACGCGCCTGCCTCGAGCGCCTCGAAAAGCGCGCTCCGGATCGAGTGCGGCTGGACCCCGAGATCATGTGGCTCTACGCCGAGGCCGTGTCCCGTCTCGGCGAGCCGAAGCGTACGGCCCAGGTGATGCTGCATTTCGCCAATCTCTTTCCCAGGGATCCCAGGCGCTCCCGGGCCCTCTCCGAAGCGGCCCGCGCGTTCCGGGACTTGGGGCGCGGCGAGTTGGCGCTGCAATTCATCGGGGAAGCGCTCGAGCAGACACAGGATCCGCTGGAGGCCGTGCAGGTACGCCTGACCCGTGGGGAGGTGCTCGCTTCTCTCGGGCGCAAGCATCAGGCGCGCGGGGAATTCGAAACGGTGATCAGCAGCGCCCTGGACCCCGAGCCCGCTGCCAGGGCCCTGCGCCTGCTGCTGGACATGGAAGAGCAGGAGCGGGGCGTCCGGGCCGCGGTGCTGATGGCCGTCGGCCTGGTGCGCAATGGTGATCCCTTCATCAGGGAGATGGCGCGAAACCACTTCGATCGCCTGGTGCGCAAGCTCGGGCCCGAGCTGGATGGCGAGCCCACCGAGGCCGCTTTCTTCCTCGAGCTGGCCCGGAAGGTCGATCGCACCGCCGCGCTCTCCGCCGAGGCCACCTTCGCCGCCGCCGCTCTCCGGGAAGCGGTGGGCGATTACGAGGAAGCGGGAAAGATCTACAAGCTGAGGGTCCGGTCCTTCGGCAAGCACGGCCAGGTGGCCCGCCGGGGGGTAGCCCGCAACCTGCCGCGAGAGGAGGTGAAGGGGATTCCCCTGGACGATCCGCTGCGCCTGCGGGCCCTCGAGCGGGAGCAGGCCTGGGAGGTGATCGGGGAGATCCTCCAGGGCCAGGCCCTCGACGGTTCCGAGAGGGTCTACCGTCGGACCCTGGCCGCCCGTGCCGCATGGGCCCAGGGCCGGCAGGCGCAGGCGGCGCGCGTGCTCGAGCCCCTCTCTCCGATACGGGGCGAGGCCGCGTTGATGCGGGGAGATGCCCGGGCGCTGGCGGGGCGCTGGAAAGAGGCTTGCGTCGATTTCCGTGCCGCCGCCCGGGGCCTGAAACTGCCCTCTGCCCGGCACTGGCTCCAGGTCCGCCTGGCGGCCTGCGAGATGCGTGAGGGGCGCCGGGAAGCGGCGCGCAAAAGGATCGAGAAACTGCTCGAGAGGGAAAAGCCCCCGATGCCGGCCCTTTTCGCCGCCGAACAACTGCTGGCGCGGATCAGCGGGCAACCGCTGCGCGCCGAGGGAGAGCCCAGCTCGTGAGCACGACCGAGCCGACCCTGGCCGTCCAGCGCGATTTGCCGGCGGTGCTGGCCCGCATGGAGCAGGCCTCGAGCCACCTGGAGCAGCAGTACACCCGGCTCGGGCGCCGCCTCGAGGAGGTGCGTGGTCGGCTGGAGGTGGCCCTGGAGGAAAAGCAGCGCCTGGCGGGGCTGCTCGACTCCGTGCTGGAGAGCATCGAGGCGGGGGTGATTCTCCTGGGTCCCGACGGTCGGATCATCGCGGCCAACGCCGCGGCGCGGCGGGCGGAAGCCGTGGAGGACTCCGCGGAGGGTTTCCGGCTCCATCCGGCCCTCGCCTCGGTCTCCGACTTTCCCAGCCTGGTCAGACCGCAAGGGGAGCGAGGTCCGGCGTGGGACCTGCGTGAAAGCGTTCTGCGCCTGGCGGGGCTGGGCGAAGGCCGACTTCTGCTGGTCCAGGACGTGACCCGCCTGCTGCGTCTCGAGGAGCAGGCTCGGCGTCGCTCGCGCCTGGAGGCTCTCGGGCGCATGGCGGCGGAAGTGGCTCACGAGGTCCGCAATCCCCTCGGTTCCCTCGAGTTGTGCGCCACGCTGCTGATCGAGGACCTCGACGACCGCCCCGACGACCGGGAACTGGCCGAGCAGATCCTCCTGGGCGTGCGCCGGCTGTCGGGCACCGTGCATCGCCTCTTGTCCACGGTGCGCGGTGGTCCCGCCCGCACCACGGTCCAGGATCTTCGCGCTCTCGCCCGCGAGGTCCGGGATTTCGTGCGGCCCGTGGCCCAGGCCCGGAGCATCGAATTGCAGGCCGTCCTCCCCCCCGGGCCGCTGGCGGCGCAGGTCGATGGAGAAGGCCTCCGCCAGGCCCTGCTCAACCTGCTGGGCAACGCCTTCGATGCGGCGGGGGAAGGGGGGCGTGTGCGCCTGGAGGTGCGTGCGGAGGGGGCCGACCTGTTGCTGGAGGTGGGTGACAGCGGTCCGGGCATTCCTCCGGAGATGCGCGAGGAAGTGCTCGAGGCCTTCTACTCCACCCGGGAAGAAGGTACCGGTCTCGGTCTGGCCGTGGTGGACGCGGTGGCGACTTCCCACGGCGGCCGGGTGGAGATCGGCCAGGCGCCGGAGGGGGGAGCCCTGCTCCGCCTCTGCCTGCCGGGAGTGCTCGTCGGCGCAAAGGGGAGCGGTCCAGAAGGAGAAGCTCAAGCGTGAACCGGAAACGATCAGTGCTGGTGGTGGACGACGATGCGGCGATGCGTTTGGCCATGGCCCGGGTGCTCCAGCGTTCCGGCTACGAGGTCCTGCGCTGCGGCAGCGGCGCCCAGGCTCTCGAGGCCCTGGCGGCCCGTCCCTGGGAGGTGATGGTCAGCGACATCCGCATGCCCCGGATGAACGGCAAGGAATTGCTCGGTCGCGCCCTGCAACTCCGGCCCGAGCTGAGAGTGGTGATGGTCACCGCCTACGGCACCGTGGCGGACGCCGTGGAGGCCATCCGCTGCGGGGCCAGGGACTACCTGCTCAAGCCCTTTGCGCCCCAGATCCTGCTCGAAGCGGTGGGACGTTGTTTCGAGGGGAGCGGGGCGCGCCGTTCGGGGGCCTCCGACCCTGGCTTGATCGGCCAGGCTCCGGCTTTCCTCGATCTGCTCGAGCAGGCTCGCCGGGCGGCCCGCAGCCAGACCACCGTGCTGATCACCGGCGAGAGCGGCACGGGAAAGGAAGTGCTGGCCCGCTACATCCACCGGCGCAGTTCCCGCGCCGACGGACCCTTCGTCGCCGTCAACTGCGCGGCCCTGCCTCCGGACCTTCTCGAGGCCGAACTCTTCGGCGTTCGCCGGGGAGCTTTTACCGGCGCCGACAGCGACCGGGAGGGTCATTTTCAGCGGGCCGACGGAGGCACCCTTCTCCTCGACGAGATCGGCGACTTTCCTCTCGCCTTGCAAGCCAAGCTGCTGCGGGCCCTCGAGGAGAAGGTGATCGTGCCCCTCGGGGCGGGAGAGCCCCGGGAGGTGGATCTGCGGGTGATCGCCTCGACCCACCAGGACCTGCGGCAGGCGGTGGGGGAGGGGCGGTTCCGCCAGGATCTCTACTTCCGTCTCTGCGTGATTCCGCTGCAGGTGCCGCCCCTGCGCGAGAGGCCCGGGGACGTGGTGCTGCTGGCCCGCCACCTGGCCGCGGAACTGGCCCGGCGTGCGGGGCGACCGGCGCCCCACTTCACCCGGCAGGCGCTGGAGCGGCTGCGGCGCCATCCCTGGCCCGGAAACGTGAGGGAACTGCGCAACGTGATCGAGCGTGCGGTGGTCCTCGACCACTCCGGTGAGATCGGCGAAGAGAGCCTGCTGCTCGACGATTGGAGCGCGGCAGGCCGGGATGACCGCCTCTGTCCGGGGATGACCATCGCCGAGGCCGAACGGAAGCTGATCGAGGCGACCCTGGATGCGGCGGGAGGCAATCGGACCCGGGCATCGGAGATGCTGGGCATCTCGGTCCGCACCCTGCGCAACAAGCTGAAAATCTTCAGGCAGGAAGATGTTGCCGCTCCATCGTCAAGCCTCTGACGCTTTCCTCGCGCGGCTGCCGGGATCCCGCGCCTCGTCGGGCGAAAACCCACGTCCCGCGCCGGTTCCAAAGCGGCACGGGGTTTGCTTCACAAGACAGCGGACCCCGTTGTGCCGTCGTGGCGGCCCGGCGGGCAAGGAGTGGAGGAAACCGTGAGATCCATCGACCCCTTTTTCGACCAGATGGAGCGGGCTCTCGACGTGATGACCCGGCGTCAGCAACTGCTCGCCTCCAACGTGGGCAACGTGGACACCCCGGGTTACCGCACCGTCGACGTGGACTTCAACGCGACGCTGCAGGAAGCCGTCGAGCAGGCTCGTCGCCAGGACGGCGGTTCGGTGGAAACGAGCCTGCGTCCGGTGGAGATCGAGGGCCTGGCCACGCGGCCCGACGGCAACAACGTCAACATCGACCGCGAGATGGCCGAACTGGCCGCGACGCGCCACCGCTACGAGGTGGCGACCAACGTCCTGCGCAACAAGCTGCGCCAGCTTCGTTTCGCGATCATGGAAGGGAGAGGTGCCTGATGTCTCTGCATGACGCCGTCAAGGTTGCCCGCAGCGCTTTGGAGATGGAGCGGGCGCGGATGGAGTTGATCGCGTCCAACCTGGCCAACGCCCGCACGACGCGGACCCCCGAGGGTGGTCCCTACCTGCGTCGCCTGCCGGTGGTCGCGGCGACTCCCCTCGAAGGGAAGAGCTTCGGGGAGGTCCTCGACGACTCGGTGCGGGGGGTACGGGTCGAAGGCGTGATCACCGACTCCCGTCCGCCGATCATGCGCTACGAGCCCGGGCACCCCGACGCCGACGACAAGGGCTACGTGGCCTATCCCAACGTGGATCCGGTGGAAGAGGTCGTGGACATGCTTTCCGCCGTCCGCTCCTACGAGGCCAATGTCAACGTGGTCAAGATCATCGGCAAGATGAACGAGGCCGCGCTGCGGATCTCGCGCTAACGGGGGAATGAGTAGATGAACGGATCCATCCGAGACCTTGGACTGCGGCCGGAAGGCCTGCAACCCCGGCCATCCTCGTCCGTGGGGCGGGAAGACACGGGACCCGGCAAGAGTTTCGGCCAGGCCCTGGAGAACGCCTTGCGCGAGGTGGACCAGGGCCTGACCACGGCGGACCAGGAAGCCACCGATTTTATCGTCGGCAAGGGAGGCGACCTGCACAACGTGATGATCGAGCTGGAGAAAGCCGACCTTCAGTTCCGCACCATCGTGCAGGTACGCAACAAGCTTCTCGAAGCCTACAAGGAAGTGATGCGGATGCAGGTCTGATTCGGGCGGGGCGTTGAGGCCCCCGGATCGGCGGAGCGACGATGAACGAGATCCTGCAACAGATCAGTCAAGCATGGGCGTCGCTGAGTCTTCGGCAGCGCATCAGCCTGGTGCTTTCGGCCGGGATGACCGTCGCGGCCGTCGGCGGCATCGTCTGGTGGGCCCAGCAGCCGACCTGGACCGTGCTCTACACCGGCCTCGACGGCAAGGAAGCCCAGGAGATCGTTCAGGAACTGCAGGCAGCCAAGGTTCCCCTGCGCCTGAGCGACGGGGGAACGACGATCGAGGTGCCCTACGAGAAGATCGACCAGGCGCGCATCGACCTGGCAGCGAAGAACCTGCCCCAGAGCGGTCGTTTCGGCTTCATCGAGATGTTTCAGGGCGACAGTTTTGCCCAGTCCAACCGGATGCACCAGGTGCGGTTGCAGAGGGCGCTGGAGGATGAACTGGCCCGAACGATCGAATCGCTCGACGAAGTGCGGACCGCGAGGGTTCACCTGGTGCTGCCCGGAGAGCGGGTCTTCCTCGACGATGACGACGTGGCCAAGGCATCGGTGACCCTCGCGGTGGCGCGCGGCGGGCGGATCGCCGCAGAGAACGTGCAGGCCATCGCGCGCATCGTGGCGGGGGCCGTTCCGGAACTGGACATCGAGCATGTCAGTGTCGTGGATACCAACGGGCACGTGCTCTGGGAGGGTGACGGCGAAGGTGGAGGCGGCTCGATGGCCGCTTTCCGCCAGGTGGAGATGAAGAACGCGGTCGAGAGCGACATCAACCGCAAGGTGGCCAAGGTCCTGCAGCCCCTCGTGGGACAGGACCGCTTCATCGTCCGCACGACAGCCGATCTGGACCTGACCCGCTCGGTACGCAAGGAGCGCCAGTACGATCCCGACCGCGGCGTGCTGGTTTCCGAGCAGAAATCGAAGAAGAAGTCGAGCAGCGGAGGGGCGGGAGCCCGCGGCGTGCCGGGGACGGCATCCAACCTGCCGGGCGCCGCCGCCGGCGGTGCTTCCGCGCGCAGTTCCTCCGAGAGCGAGACCCGGCAGACCAACAGTTACGAGTACTCGGTGGTGGAAAAACAGGTCGAAGAGCCCACGGGACGCATCAAGCGCATCTCGGTCGCCGTGCTCGTCGATCAGACCTGGGTCAAGGGGGAAGAGGACGAGGCCGCCCAACCCGTTCCGCGCAGCGACGAGGAAATGGCGCGTATCGAGCAATTGGTCAAGGCGGCGATTTCTTTCGATGAGGCCCGCGGCGATGTGGTGACCGTCGAGCAGTCGCCCTTCAGGATCACCGAACCGGTGATCGAGGAACCGGGATTCGATCCTCGAAGCTGGCTTCCCCTGCTCAAGTACCCCTCCCTGGTGCTGTTGTTGCTGCTGGTTTTCCTGCTCTTCTACCGCCCGATGCTGAAGACGGTGCAGCAGGTTCTGCCGGCGGTGGGTTCGAGAGGAGGGACTTCTCCGGGCAGCGAGGCGAGCGCCAACCTCGAGCAGCAGTTCCAGCTCGGTCCTCCATCCCAGCTCGAAGTTCTCCGCCAGCGTCTTGCCGCGCTCGCCGCGGAACAGCCTGAAGGTATGGCCCAGACCATGCGCGTGTGGCTGCACGAGACGGAGGAGTAGTCCATGGCGGATGAGTTGACCGGGGCGCAGAAGGCGGCGATCGTTCTGACCCTGCTGGGCGAGGAAGCGGGTGCCGAGGTGCTCAAGCACCTGGAAGACGACGAGGTCAGGGCGATCACGATGGAGATTGCCCAGATCAAGATGATCGATCCTTCGCGTCATGAGCAGGTTCTCGACGAATTCCACGAGCTGATCCGCAAATCGCGTGGCCTCGAACTGGCCGGACCGCCGCTGGCGAAGAAGATGCTTTCGCTGGCCCGGCCCGAGGTGGCCGACAAGTTGCTCCACGAGCTCGAGCCCCGCCGGATCCGGGACGCGGACGAGGACGGCCCGCTTCTGCCTCCGCCCGAGCTGCCCGATCTGGTGATCGGCGCGCCTTCGCGACGCCTGGCGATGCTGCTCTCCGAGGAGGCGCCTCAGACGGTGGCCCTGATCATGGCGCTGCTGCCGCCACGCAAGGCTGCGCGGGTGATGAAGACGATGGAAACCGAGCGCCGGCTGGAAGTCACGCGTCGCATGGCGTCCATCGAAGAGGTGCAACCCGAAGTGGTCAAGCGCATCGGCAAGGTGCTCGAGGAGGGTCTCAAGGCGATCTGCGAAGAGCCGCTGGTACCTCTCGACGGGGTGCGGGCCGCCTCGGATACCTTGCAGGGTCTCGGTCGCGCTGTGGGGCAAGAGATCGTCGACGAGCTCGCCGAGGACTATCCCGAACTGGGCAAGCAGCTCAGGGACATGCTCTTCACCTTCGATATGCTCAGTCTGCTCAGCGATCGGGATACCCAGGAGGTGCTCAAGCAGGTCGATCGCAGCACCCTGGCCCTGGCCCTCAAGGCGGCCGAACCGGAGTTGCAGGTCCAGTTCTGCCGGAACATGTCCGAGCGGGCATCCCAGATGCTCAAGGAGGAGATGGAATTCCTTGGGGCGCCCAAGGTTTCCGAGATAGAAGTCGCCCAGCGCCAGATCATCGAGCTTGTTCTCAAGCTCGAAAAGGAAGGCGCGATCTCGATCGAGGAGCAGGCCGTTGCCGGGTAAGGTGATTGAGCGGGGAGAGGTGCGGCCCTATCGCCCCCCCGTGCAGCCAGGCTACGAGGACACCGAGGAGAGCCGGCGCTCGATCGAGCAGGCCATGCGCGAGGGTTACGAGGAAGGTCTGCGCCGCGGCACGGCCGAGGCGCACAAGCAGCTCGAATCCGAGCGCCTGGAGGCAGCGCGACAACTCGCCCGGGCGTTGGAGGAGATCGCCACCCTGCGGCGGAATATCCTCGATTCCCTGAGGCGGGAGACGGTGGATCTGGCCCTCGCGGCCGCGGCTCGCATGGTGCGCGCCCGTATCGACCAGGGTGACGCCGTGGTCGAGAGGGTGGTCGCCGAGACCCTCGACAAGCTCGGATCGACGGCCGTGCGGGAGATCCGGCTGCACCCCGAGGATCTCGAAGTGATGCGTAGCGGCGGCGCCGCCGAGATCGTCGAGGGCATCGCGCTGGTTCCCGACGAATCGATCGCCCGTGGAGGTGTGCTGATCGAGACGGCCGACGAGGAAGTCGACGCCCGCCAGGAGACCGCGCTCAAGGTGCTGCGCGAAAGTCTGCTGGAGGAAAAGTGAATCCCCTGGCCAGGCGGATCGGTGAGCGGTTGCGGGCCGACCGGGATCTGGTCGAGCGGCTCGACCTGACCCGCCGTGCGGGCCGGGTGACCCGGTCGGTCGGACTGGCCATCGAGAGTCGGGGTCCGAAGGTGGCCGTGGGTGAGGAGTGCCGGCTGGAAGGCGCGAGCGGTGAGTTGCTGAGCCTGGTGGAAGTGGTCGGATTCGAGGGTTCAAGGGTGTATTCCATGCCCGTCGACCCGGTGCGGGGGTTGCGCCACGCAGACCGGATCGTGGCCACCGGCCGCCATCCCCGGGTCGGCGTCGGCGACGCTTTGCTCGGCCGTGTCCTCGACGGCGATGGCCGTCCCCTCGATGGTGGGGGCGAGCTGGGGGTGACCAGGAGCGCGCCGATTCACGACACGCCCGTGCCGGCCCTCGACCGGCCGCGAATCACCGAGCCGATGGCGACGGGTGTGCGTTCCATCGACGGTTTCCTGACCCTCGGACGTGGCCAGCGGATCGGCATCTTCGCCGGCGCCGGCGTGGGCAAGAGCCGACTGCTGGGAAGCATCGCGCGCCACGCGGAAGACGAGGTGGTGGTGATTTCGCTGGTGGGTGAGCGCAACCGTGAGGTCCGGGAATTCGTCGAGGCGGAGCTGGGTGCGGAGGGACGTCGCCGGGCGGTGGTCTTCGTGGCCACCTCCGACGAGTCACCTCTCCGGCGCGTGCGCTGCGCGCTGGCCGCGACCACGGTGGCGGAAGACTTCCGCCGGCGCGGCCGCAATGTGACGCTTCTGATGGATTCGCTGACCCGGGTCGCCATGGCCCTCCGGGAGATCGGCCTGGCCACCGGGGAGCCTCCCTCGAGCAAGGGCTACACCCCCAGTGTTTTCGCCTTTCTCCCCCGCCTGCTCGAGCGTGCCGGCCGGGACCCTTCCGGCGGCGCGTTGACGGGGATCTACACGGTGTTCGTGGAGGGGGACGACCTGGCCGATCCGGTGGCCGACGCCTCCCGTGCGATTCTGGACGGCCACATCGTGCTGTCGCGGACGCTGGCCGAGCGGGCCCACTATCCCGCCGTCGATGTGCTCGCTTCGACCTCCCGAGTGATGAGCGAAGTGGTGAACGATGAGCACAAGCGCCTGGCCCTCCATATCCGGCGCCTGATGGCGGTCTACCGGGACCACGAGGACCTGGTGGCCATCGGTGCCTACCGCAGTGGTGTCGATCCCATGCTGGACGAGGCCGTCCGTCGCCGGCAGGCGATCATCGACTTGCTGCAACAGGATCTGCACAGGCCCAGCAGCCTGGAGGAGACCCTCGGCAGCATGCGGGCCATCGTCGAGGCCGAGGCGGAGAGCGCGCCGTGAGCGGGTTTCGCTATCGCCTGGAAGTTCTCCTGCGGCTGGCCCGCGTGCGGCGCCGTGAGCAGCGCCGGGAGTTGGCCGACGTGATGGCCCGCCGGGCCGACGTGGAAGAGCGGCTCGAAGCCATCGACCGCGAGATCGAGAGCTGCTCCCGGGAAATCGCCGATGCCGGCCGCCGTGGCGTGGATGGCGCGACTCTCGCGGCCCTGGAGAACTACCGACGCGGGCTGCAGGCCCGGCGCCCGGTGCTGGCGCAGCGCCATGAGGAACTGTCTCGCGAGGCCGGGCAGATCTCCCGCCGGCTCGAAGAGAGTTCACGAAGGGTCAAGGTCCTCGAAGGACAACGCGGTGAAAAAGAACGGCTGTACCTGCGGGAAGTCGATCGTCGCCGGCAGGCGGCGCTGGATGACATGGTGCTGACCCGCAAGGTCTGGCAGGCGGCGGCCGAACGCCGTGCGCGAGAGGAAGGACGATGATCAAGAAGGTGCTGCCGGTGGTATTGGGCCTGGCCGTGGCGGCCAACGGTGCCTTGATTCTTGACGCTCTCACCTTCGGCTTTTTCGTGCCCCGGGTCCTGGCCCAGGACGCCCTCGCCAACGCCGGTGACCAGGACAGCACCGCCAACGACATGCAAGGCGTGCATCCCGCGGAAACCGGACCCCGGCAGGCCGAGGAGGTCTACCGGGACCTGGTCGAGGCCCTCACGCGGCAGAAAGAAGCCCTCGAGCGCAAGGCCAGGGAGCTGACCGAGCGCGAGCGGCAACTCGCGGTGGTGCGGGCCGAACTCCTCGCGGAGCGCGAGGCGCTGGACAAGCAGAAGGCCGAGCTGGCCCGCCAGCGGGAGGAACTCGAAAACGCCGGTGCTCCCAACTTCGGCCGACTGCTCAAGGCCTACGAGGGTATGGATCCGGAGAACGCCGCTTCGGCCCTGGCGGAACTCTACGCCCGGGATCGAAACGTGGTGGTCGACCTGCTGCTGGGTCTCAAGTCGCGCCAGGCCGCGTTGACTCTCGACGCCCTCGCCTCCACCCACCCCAAGATCGCCGCGGAGCTCTCCCTGCAGATCTGGCAGAAGGATCCCAAGGTGCGGCGCCGCTGAATTCAGGGCTCACAGCCGGGGTCGTACTCTCCCGGCAGGGCTTCGCGCAGCGTGGGCGGGTGGCGGAGCCGGCAGGCGATCGCCTCGCTGACGCGGGTCTCCCGAGGTGAGCGCCACCGTAGACGGGCTCGCCCCGCGAGTTGTGAATGATTGACGGCATGTCGTCGATGGCGGGATCGGCGGGGTCTGCGGGGGGGGTGTCGAGGTGCGGGACCTCGCCCGTGGTGAACTGGCAGCTCCAGTCTTAGGTCGTATCCCCGGCGGTGAACCGGGAACCAGTAGTCCTTGGCGCGCTGCGGCGACCAGGGGATCGGAAGGGAGGATCCAACCCGGGCTCCTGTCGGCACGGGTCATCTCTCGCCGTGGTCGGGGCGCGGGACCCTGTCGTCGCGCCGGGATCGGTTCGGAGTGCCCGTCCTGGCACTCGAGCGTGCCGGTGGAGACGGCGGGGTCATGCCTCGGATCCTTCACCATCGGTCATAGGGCGTGATCTCCAAAGGCTTTGACGCCGCAGCACGATGCACTAAACTTGCCGACGATCGACGGATCCTGCACGCTCGACCCGAGAAATCCGAACGACGGTGACCAGAGGAGTCAGCGGTGGTGCAGCATTTCGTCTCGGGAATGGCATGTTATCGGGGGGGCGTCGTTATCGGCTACGTTTTCGCGGGCGTTGCGATGTTGGCGCTGAGCCAGGTCGTCTACTTGGCCCTGGTACTCGCCTGGGTCGATGCTCGAACGTCCGGCAACGAGTACTTCGGTCAGACCGGAGATCGTCGGGCGCGTTTCCGGCGGATCCTTGGCCGGCACGCCCTGCTTCTGGCGCCCACGCTCTGGCTGCTCGGTAAGCTGACGCGATTCCACTTTCCCGGTTCCAGTTTCACCTTCCGGGGCGTGGCCGGTCCGAAAGGCATGTGCAGCGTCGAGACGTTTGCCGCTGCCGTCGCTTTCAAGCCGCGGAAGGGCGATGTCTTCGTCGCTACCCAGATGAAGTGCGGCACGACCTGGATGCAGCACCTGGTTTACCAGGTGCTGACCCGCGGACAGGGTGACATCGTTGCGGAAGACACGACCTTGTGTGCCGTTTCACCCTGGTTGGAGTCGAGAAAGACGATCGCCGTCGCTGATGCGCCGAAGGTCCCCGGTACTGAAAATGCGCGCATCATCAAGACCCATCTTCCGGTGAGCTTGTGCCCCTACTGCCGGGAGGCCAAGTACATCTATGTGGTTCGACATCCGGTGTCCTGCTTCGCCAGTTGTACCGACTTCTTGGGAGCCAACCTGGGCTACTTGAGTCCTCCGCTGTCGGTGTTCGAAGAGTGGTTCTGCGGGAGAGACTCCATGTGGTGGGGGACCTGGCCCGCGCACGTCCAAGGATGGTGGAAATGGTCTCAGCTACGGCCCAATGTCCTGTTTCTATCGTTCGAACAACTCAAATCCGATCTGTCATCGACCGTTCGACAATTGTCTGCATTTCTGGCCTGCAACCCGCTCTCGGGGAATGAGCTGGAGAATATTCTCCACAAATGCAGTTTTTCCTACATGAGAGAGCATGAAGCACATTTCTCGATGCATCCGCCGCAACTCATGCAAAGGGGGGCCGCGTTCTTCGTGAGTGGAAAAGGTGACCGGCATGCCGATGTTCCGGAAGAAGTCGCCCAGCGCATCAAGGAGTGGTGCCGGGCCGAGCTCCTTCAAGGTGAATTCCCGCTGAGCGCGTACTATCCGGATGTCGCGCAGGCGGGTTCCGGCGGTTCGTGAACGCTCCGGGCCCGGCCCGTCGACCCTGTACCCGCCGCCGGCGCCGCCGCGTATGCTGATGGATGTCGATTCGAGGAGGCGGCCGCATGAACGAACGTATCGAAAAGGACACCATGGGTGAAGTGTCCGTACCGGCCGACGCGCTCTGGGGCGCCCAGACCGCCCGGGCGGTGGCCAATTTTCCGATCTCGGGACAGCCTCTCGGCCGGGAGATGATCCGGGCGCTGGGCCTGGTCAAACAGGCGGCCGCCGAAATCAACCGCGAGTTGGGCCTGCTCGATCCGCGGCTCGCCGGAGCCATCGCCCAGGCCGCCGAGGAAGTGGCCGCCGGTCGCCACGACCGGCACTTTCCCGTGGATCTGTTCCAGACCGGTTCGGGCACCAGCTCGAACATGAACACCAACGAGGTGATCGCCAACCGGGCGATCGAGATCCTCGGCGGACAGGTGGGTAGCAAGGACCCGGTTCATCCCAACGACCACGTTAACCTGGGCCAGTCGAGCAACGACGTCTTCCCCAGCGCCCTGCACATCGCTGCCCTGACGGCAGTCGAGGACGAGTTGCTGCCCGCCCTGGAAGTCCTGCATCGGGAACTGGCGGCCCGGAGCCGGGACTTCCACGATGTGGTCAAGGTCGGCCGCACGCACCTGCAGGACGCCACGCCCATTCGGCTGGGGCAGGAGTTTTCCGGCTATGCCGCGCAGGTCGACCGGGGGCGCGCTCACCTGCTGCAGGCCATCGAGGGCTTGCGGGAGCTGCCCCTGGGCGGGACGGCGGTGGGTACCGGTCTCAACACCCACCCGGAGTTCGGGCGCCGCATGGCGGAGCGGATCTCCGGCATGACCGGCAAGGGTTTCGTCGAAGCGACGAACCATTTCGAAGCCCAGGGCGCTCGCGACGCCGCAGTGCGCGTCAGCGGAGCCTTGAAGTCGATCGCCGTCTCCCTGGCCAAGATCGCCAATGATATCCGCTGGCTCGGCTCGGGCCCCCGCTTCGGCCTCGGCGAGCTGGAGCTACCCGCAGTGCAGCCCGGGTCGAGCATCATGCCGGGCAAGGTCAACCCGGTGATGGCGGAGGCCCTGATCCAGGTCTGCGCCCAGGTGATCGGCAACGACGCGGCGATCACCCTCGGGGGCCTCCACGGCCATTTCGAGCTCAACGCCATGCAGCCCCTGATCGCGCGCAACCTGCTCGAGCAGGTTCGCCTGCTGGCGCGGGCCGGTCGCCTCTTCGCGGAGAAGCTGGTCTCGGGCCTGGCCGCGTGCCGGGAGGCCATCGAAGCGCGTGTCGGGAGGAGTCTCTCCCTGGCCACCGCCCTCGTGCCGGAGATCGGCTATGAGCG